>JBGSNS010000142.1:0-8497 GCA_041739515.1 Bdellovibrionota bacterium | reverse complement strand
TCGCCGCTCCTGCATCCGCTTAAAATTGCGTATGCGGCTACCTAGCAAATCAGAATTGGAAAGCAATATCTGCTCACCGGAGAGACTTCGTATTGTAGTAGTTTTAACCCCAATATTCTCTACCGTTCCAAGGACTTCCCCGACGATTATGAAATCACCGACCTCAAACGGCCGATCAAGGATGATCGAAAGCGATGCAAACAGATCGCCTAAGATGTTCTGCATCGCAAACGCTACGGCAACGCCGCCGATCCCAAGCCCTGCGACCAACGCGGTTACGTCCACGCCGATATTGCTAAGAAATACTACGAATGCAAGCGACCAGACGGCTAAGCGACTAGTTGATACTAAAAGGCCTCTAGCTGAATGTAGTGATGAACGATTAGGACCGCGCAGCTTGCTGGAAATCCATACGTTTATGACATTGCTCACCCAATGGGCGACCTGAATTATCCCTAACGTGATCAACGCTAGAAATAGGTACCGATTAAAATCGGCTGATAACCCGACTGCTGCTAATCCAGCCAGCACAGCTAAGAGAATGACTGATGACGGCAAAGTTGCGTCGACCAATGTGCGAACAGATTGAACAATGACAATGCTATTATTGTTGGCTGTGCTGAAACGTCGCTTTATATAAGAGAGAAAGACCCAGAGCGATACGAGACACGCCAACGTGGTCCCGGCAAAAATCGCCAATGACTGCAGTGGAATCGCCACAAAAGTTGCTATCAATTGATCCGTAAGTTTCATCTGTCCCGCTAAATTTGACTGTCAGTGAAATTTGCTAACCCGACTGCGCCTTAGATCGGTATCATATCTCAAACATACGCGCCATTTGCCGCACACTAGCGACACGGCGTTCAATCAGTTGGGTAGCTATTTCTCTGCTAGCGCGAACGTTTGTCCACCGCCGTTTTGTATGTGTGTTAAGTAACGTTGCGCAACTGGATCACTCGGAAGAGTTTGCATAATTTCAACCGCTTTCGCACTATCTCCGTTTTCAAATGCCGCCAGTCCGCGCTCGAATTCTGCTATACTCCTGTCATCCTGCTCTCCGATTGGCTCATACACGACCGTGGGCACCTGTTTGCCAACCACCAGAATTTCAGCCACTTTTCGCATGCGCATCGCATCACCAACGGCAACTCTGGTGGCTTCGGATACCATCACAAACGTTCCAAAATGCTTATTAGCACCCTCCAGCCGTGAAGCTAAATTTGCGGCGTCCCCGATCATAGTATAGTTGAAGCGATCTTTCGAACCGAAATTACCGACATTCACAACACCCGAGTTGATGCCCACCCGCATTCGCACAACCACTCCAAAGCGTGCCTCAAATCCAGGTCTTAGCTCCGCCAATCTCCTCTGGCATTCAACTGCCGCTCGCACGCCCCGCTCCGCATGATCTGCGCACGGAACCGGAGCGTTCCAAAACGCAACGATCGCGTCCCCAACGTATTTATCCACGGTACCACCATGCGCCATGATGATACCTGACATCTCGGTGAAAAATTCATTTAGAAGCTCTACTAATCGTCCAACTTCCAACTTCTCAGAGATCTTTGTAAATCCTTCAATATCGCTAAAGAAAATCGTCAGCTCACGCTTCTCGCCTCCGATGGCCAACGAAGCTGGGTTCTCTACGATCTGACTCACTACATCGCTGCTCACGTAGTGCCGAAATGCATGCCGTAAAAACCTATGCTCACGACCTTCTAATTGAAACTGAAACACAAAACAGTAAAGCAACGAGGCAAAACCGGTAACCAATGGCACCGCCATCGGAATCCACACTTCAGCGATTGCTGCCTGAAAACACACCCAAACAAAAAATCCGATCAGGGCTCCTAAAAGAAGCAACTGAATCCGCAAACGGCTTATGAAAAGGGCAGTTACGGAGAGACACAGGGCAAAGAAAATCGCTACGCTTACACCTTCGCCGGGAGAAAGTTGATAGAAGAACGAATCATGTACAAGATTATCCAAAACTGTGGCGTTAAACTCGACACCCGGAAAAACCTCCGCCAATGGAATCGGACGTAGATCTAACAACCCTGGTGCATCCATTCCGATAAACACCAACGCATCCTTAAAATCCTTTGGATTGATCTGTGGGGCTTCCCCCGCATGCATCTTCGTATAGCTCTGAATAATCGCGGCGATCGGGCTGGTAGCATAAGTGCGAGGACCTCCCGCGAATCGCACAGCTAAATGCCCATCGCGCTGTGCAAGCTCAGAAGCTCGACTACGTGACGCTCTCTCAGTGTGAGCAATATCGAACAACGCAAACGGCAACGAGAGGACTGGTACTCCATTCACCACCCCACCAGGACTTGCATGCCTAAAGATTCCGTCTTTATCAGGCCGCGCGCTTACATTTCCGATCGCACTAGCCGCTCCAATGGCTTGCGTTATCGGCACTAAGGCAGATTTATACGTTTCAACCCCTGTTTCGAATAGAAACTCACGTCGAGTCGTTCCTCTATCTAGGATCTGAAACTTTTTAAACGCATCCCATTGTTCGGTGTCTCCTTGACGATTCATCTCGGAACGCAAAGTCGCTGCGATAACCGTGGGTGGTCCGGCTTTTAATGCAGCTCCGAAAGTATCATCGTCTTCTACGCCGTACGATGATGGCTCAGTGAATAGAATATCGAACGCGACAGCGCGGGCGCCTCCCTCTTTCAAGAACCTCAAAACCGGCTCATACAACGCTCGTGGCCACGGCCAGTAGATCCTTTCCTCGCGAGAAAAGAAATCGAGCGACGATTGATCGATCGTAATAATTTTAATTTTAGGATCGGGCTTAACGTAATGCGCTACTACCGCAAGACGCCTATCCCAAAGTGCGTTCTCAAATCTCTCGAATACACCGGACCGCAGCGCCGCTAGGCTTGCAACTTTGACAGCAACAGCGATGAGAAAAAGCGCGAATAGCTTCTTATGAAGATGTTTCTTACTAGCACCCATGGGCTTTTACGCTGGTCAGGATGCGCCTCATCTGACCGCAGCCAGATATCTCGCCGTTCGTATCTTCTCACCACTCAGAACCTCTGGCGACGGAGCCACGATGTCACCTTTGATATTTCGCTGGCGTCTCGCCGGATCTGGATGGGTAGTTGTCCATCCGCCGGAAGCCTCGGATTGGTCAACATTCTCAAGACCTTTCAACATCGCCATCAATCCTTCTTGGTCGTATCCGACCCTTGCGAGAAGCTCAGCCGCGTATTCGTCAGCTTCGTACTCCTGGCTGCGACTATAGCCCTTGGTAAGTAGGGTGTTCGTCACCTCTTCAATACTATCTCCAAAGGCTTGTGTGACTAATTGTGTAACCGCGCCGCCCTCGGATGCAGCCACTTCCTTGCCGATGCTCGTCAAGGCTGAGGTAATATTCGACTGCGAAATGGCTGCAGTGCCGTGCCCTTTCACTATATGGCCAATTTCATGAGCCAGCACCGCTGCCAACGCATCCTCGCTCGGAATCGTTTTCAGAAATCCACGAGAGATAAAAATAAATCCCCCAGGCGCCGATACAGCATTTATCTCGTTAGTATCCAAGATTCCTACTCGGTACCCACCCCACATCTCTGGCCTATCCGAGAACTTAGCGATCGATTGCCCAACTTGATTAACGTATCTGGTCATTCCAGCGTTTCTGTACAGCGGATACTTACCAAGAATTACCGCCGCGACACCGCGACCCAGGTAATACTCCTGCTGCTCATCTAGACCGCGGGTTGCGGAAACGAGCTGATTACTCGCGCTAAACAGCTTATTAAAATCCATTGAGCCGCCACCACCGCCATAACCAGCGGAACTAAGAAGTTGGCTTCCGATAGTGCCTAGCCCTCCTTGGGAGCAACCCATCACAGCGAAATTCACCGTCACGATACCGATTACACCAAGTGCTACTGCGATATTTCTTCTAATGCACAATTTCATCTGTTTAGATCTCCCCTTTGCCGAGTTTTCCACTGCGCAAGAAATTTCTTAGCTCTTGATCAGGTATTTTCACAGCACTCACGGCATCGACCGCCCGAAAGTTCGATGTTGGATGTTTCTTCGCAAAATCCTGCTCTACTTCTTTGTTAAATCCCTTTCCGGCAAGCACCACTTCGGACGGATCGACATTCGCGGATGCCGCCTTTGAGGAGGAAAGCACCACTCGCCGTTCCGTCACCGCTGTAGGGTGCACAAAACCCTGCACCCCCCTACTCGTCTTAACTTTAATCCAACCATCGTCGCTGGAAATCGGAGTAAGGATATCCCCGAACTTTAAATCCGCGACCGACGACGCCCATAACTTAGGAGCTGAGCGAAGTTTAGTATCTTTTACCTTTACCGTTAGCGGCTTGCCTGCGCTGTCCGCAAAGCTATCGCTGGCAGACCCTCCAAAGGCACAGAAAGCGAGAGCGATTATGGCAAAAAGCCGAGCTGGCTGCGCTGCGACGAACTTCTCAGAGTTAACCATTTTGATTATACCAAGTAATAGATTAATGACGCCGGACCCCCGGTAGTATCGAATGCCAGGATTCGGTTTGGCAACAGTTCATTAAGGTCTAATAACCCCTCTAACCCCACAGATATTCATCGAAATTTCCTAAATGAACTTATCGCTGCTCAGTCGGTCTAAATGACGTAAGAGAGAAGTGATGAAAACAGCAAACTACCGCGGACAGAGCCACCCAAGTGAGGAGCGGCGTAGGTGATGGACCTTGAGAAAAACACCACGCAGCAATCCGGAGGCTTATCTGAGCGCGAGGCTGAGCGAGACCTTATTCGCCGAATCATCGCTGGTGAACGCGACGAGTACAGAGTGCTCGTCACAGAACACGAGGGATTAGTTTTTTCTATGATACAACGCCAAGTAGGAGACATCGAGATAACCCGCGAGATCGCTCAGGAGACCTTCGTCCGCGGATATTTGAATCTCTCGAAATTTAAGTTCGAGTCTCGATTCGGAACTTGGATCACCCGTATCGCACTGAATCAAACCTCAAATTATTTCTCATCAAAGCGTTTTAAACAAAATGCAGTCACCCACGCCTACGAATCTCAATTGCACGATCGCGCAGCAGAGAACGATCCACAGCAAGATTTGCCTCTCACCGAATTTCAGATCGCGCTCGGACGTTTGAATTCAATTCATCGCGACGTCGTAGTACTTTGCAGTTTGGAGGGTAAAAGCTACGAGGATGCGGCATCGATCCTAGGCATTCCGATCGGCACAATTCGTTCCCGTTTAAACAAAGCGCGTTTACTACTTCGCGATCTAATTATCGAACAAACCGGCAAGCCGGAGGTATCAGCATGAAACACTCAGAATTTGAAGAACTTTTTTTAGATTACGTTGAAGGTGTCTTGCCGAAGGCGCAACGCAAAGAGCTTGAGGCAGCGCTCTCACACGATCCAGCGTTAGCGCAGAAACTTCAAGACTATCGCAACGTCATAGCGCTTGAGCAGCGCGCTGCTGCAGTAGAAGTAACTCCAAGTTTAGGTTTTGCTACGCGAGTTATCGAGAACTCAAAGGAACAAGAAGAGAGTTTTTTACGGAGGTTGTTTATGGGTTTATTAATTGAAAATAGAAAGTGGTTCGCTACCGGGGCGACTGTGCTGGCAGCGGGATTAGTGGTGGTGATGGCGAATACAACACCACAGGAAATGATCGCTATTACTCGGACTGCTTCAAAGGATGCACCAGTGACTGTTGAAAATGAAGAAGCGGGCTCGGTCCCGAAGATTCGGGTGGTGCCGCCGGGGTTCAAGACATATACGCTAGCTGAAGTCGAAGCCCTGCATCGTTCAAACGATCCGACACTGGGAGAAAGGAGCACTACACCCCTGACAGATGCAACTGAAGAAAGCCCAAACTTGGGTTCCAGTGCTTCCGGAGACTCGGCGATAACATCAACGACGAGGGTAGACGGACCAAATGAAAGCGCTGGCCCAGGCTACAGCCTGAGATCGGAAGCCCTGAGCGACTCCTCTAAATACGCAACAGCGCCGAACGGATCGCTGCATGCTATAGGTGAGCCGCTTCCGAGGGTCGCACCGAGGTCAATAATTCAACAGCAGGAAGCTGCCGTCTATTCCGAACAAGCCAACATGCGGTTCCGTCACCCGCAACAGCAGCAGAGTGTGGAGGCAACGGAGAGGTATTTCGGTGAGCAATCCTCACAACCAATAATGACTGCACAAAATCGCGTCTCTACATTCAGCATCGACGTCGACACCGCAAGTTACACAAACGCCCGCAGATTTCTGCAAAGTGGCCGCCTGCCGCCAGCAGATGCGGTGCGCACCGAGGAGTTCGTTAATTATTTTGATTACAATTATCCGGAGCAGTTTAATAAACGGTTCGGAGTGCACTATGAGATGGCGCCTTCGCCACTCATTAAGGGACACCATCTGCTAAAAATTGGCATTCGAGCCAAGGACATTAAGGATTCAGACAAGCCGTGGAACTTAGTCTTCTTAGTAGACGTGTCGGGCTCTATGAGTTCGCCAAGCAAACTAGCGCTACTTCAGCAGTCGCTTAAAGTTCTGGCCTCGAATATGCGTCCGCAAGATAAAGTTGCACTCGTAACGTATGCGAATGGAAGTGCGGTGAGACTGGAGCCCACAGCGGGTTCCAACAAAGCAGCCATCAATGCAGCGATCGATTCACTCGCGGCAGGCGGTGGTACGAACGGTGAAGGTGGAATACAGCTCGCTTACGAAGTAGCGCTACGCAACAAGCTCGAATCGGGAGTGAATCGAGTTATTCTCGCCACGGATGGCGACTTTAACGTAGGAGTCACCTCACACGATGCACTAATAAAAATGATTGAGGAGAAGCGTAAGCTAGGTGTCTCGCTTACGACCATCGGGGTCGGTGACGGAAATTTAAACGATGCCACTCTTGAGCAACTAGCGAACAAAGGAAACGGCAATTATTTCTATCTCGATAGTTTTAAGGAAGCGCGCAAAGTGTTCGAGAAGCAACTTGCCGGAACCATTGAAACCGTTGCGAAGGATGTAAAACTTCAGATTGAGTTTAATCCAAAGCACGTCGTTCAATATAAGCTTATCGGATTCGAGAATCGAACTCTGGCCCGCAAAGACTTCAATAACGATGCAGTTGATGCCGGTGAAATTGGCTCAGGGCACACAGTCACTGCACTTTACGATCTCGTTCTTGCTGGCACCGAAGCTGCAAAAGACGTGGGGGATCAATCTCGGTACCAAGACCCACAGCCAACTGCCGTGCCAGCTACGAGCGAACAGTTTCCTGCTGAGTTGGGGTTCTTAAAGATTCGCTCCAAGGCTCCGAATAGCGATAGCTCCGATTTAGAGGAGTTTCCCGTGCTGCGCGCCGACATGAAAGATTCTGTGGATGGAACATCACAGGATTTCAGATTCGCAGCGGCTGTGGCGGGATTTGCCGAGGATCTACGCGGAAATAAAATGCTTCCGCTGTCAGAAATAGTGTCTCTTGCGCAGGCGAATAGAGGTAGCGACGAAAGCGGTATTCGTCAGGAATTTATCGAACTTCTCAGAAATGCTGAGGCGCTAGCGAAGCAATAAACGCACTCTGAGAAGAAAATTCTCTCATTGGACTGGTAATTCTCACTTTGCGGACTTATCTATCCATTGGGAGAGTTTTATTACAAACAGGAATATTCATTATGGACAGTAATCACCTAGACCTTAGCCACGAATTCCCAGAACTAGCGGGAAAAATTACTGAGTTGAAGGGAAGTAATAATCACTTCAAACGGCTATACGACGAATACACCAAGATTAATCGTGAGATAATCCGGATCGAGAAACGCATCGAGCTGGTCTCCGAAGCAGATGAAAACCAAATTCGCAAACAACGATTGAGTCTAAAAGATGAGCTTTACTCCATGCTAACAAAGGAAGAGTGTTGCTCTGGTGCCGGCCAGTGTTCGAAGTAGAACGTTTAAAGTAGAATACTCGGAGCAGAACTTAACTAGTTTTTTTAATTGATTTTTTTGGAGATGTTATGAAAAACATGCTCATCGTTGAAGTAATGTCGTCGATGCCTCACTCAGTTGGTGAGGAGCAGCCGATTAAATCCGCACACCAACTTATGAATCGCTACGGGATTAGACATCTTCCGGTTAAGCACGCCGGAGAACTAGTCGGCGTGATTAGCGACAGAGAAGTTGAACTTGCGCTGCATATGGAAGTCGAGTCGAATTCGACGGTTCTTGTTAGTGATGTTGAGACGACCGATGTGGTGACGGTTTCAGTCGAAGATACGGTTGCAACTGTAGCTAAGACGTTAGCTGATCGCAGGATCGGATGCGCCATTGTGACAAATCAGTCCGGTGACGTGGTCGGAATATTTACCGCCACCGATGCGTGTCGGGTACTAAGCGAAGTGCTCTCTGGCGCGCCAGTAACGGCAGGTCATGTGGCAGCTATTAGTGAAGGAATCTAGTTCCGACGGGACCGCGAGGCCCTGGGACCGCGAGGCGATGCCTCG
>JBGSNS010000106.1:0-4859 GCA_041739515.1 Bdellovibrionota bacterium | reverse complement strand
CGAACATGCCCCTCAGGGGCCGATTTACGGAGTAAATCGAGGGTGACAACACTAACTGGTCACAAAATACGGCAGCCCGACTAGGGCTGACAAAGTAACAAAAGCTTTACTCAGTTCAGCTCAAAGCTCTTGAATTTGGGTTTATGGCCCCACACACTGTGACCAGTTACCCGCTTGCAAGCTACCGAGAGGACAGGCTAATTTCCTATGCGATGGATCAAACGGATGCAACCTCAGCGGCTGGCCATAATTTAAGCGGTTCTGGCACTAAAGATTCCGCTGCAATCTTGGCTGAGGCGCTGAAAAACGCGATCGGTCTGACCGGCGTAGAGTCGGCTACTTCCGCGATCGGTTGCGTTGAGCTCAAGGTACAGCGCGCAAATATCCTACCAGTAATTAAGGCGTTGAAAGAGGACCCGCGTTTTGACTGTAAATTAATCGTGGATATCACAGTCGTTGATTGGATGGACACAAAACCGGAGCGATTCGAAGTTGTCTATCATGTGTATAGCGTCAGATTTAATCATCGATTCAGAGTAAAGGTTGTAGTTCCTGAAAAGGACGCGAAAATCGATTCTGTAGTTTCTGTATATGCCGGCGCGAACTTCATGGAGCGAGAGGCGTGGGATATGTATGGAGTCTCGTTTACGAATCATCCAGACCAACGTCGAATTCTTATGTACGACGAGTTTCAGGGACATCCGCTGAAGAAAGACTATCCAGTTCAGGGCAAGCAACCGCGTATTCCGCTGCGATCGCCTGAAGTAAGAAACACCGCGTTGGATCTAAAGCGTGGGGAATTAGTGCAAATTTCTCGACGGCAGGCAATTTAAACGGGGGGTAGTAGTAAATGGAAAATTATCAAACTCCCACGTTATCTCTCGTCAACCTAGATGATGGCATCGGTGGCGTGCGTTCTGTACTTAAGTCTCGACCGCTAAACGATGATCTGCACACTGAATCGATGATTCTTAATATGGGTCCGTCGCATCCAGCAACGCACGGCACAGTTAGGATCTCCGTAGAACTATCCGGTGAGGAGATTTTAGATTGCGATATCGAACTTGGGTATCTGCATCGCGGTTTTGAGAAAATGTGTGAGACCGTCGATTACAATCAGGTGATGCCGTACACCGACAGGCTCAATTACGTTTCGCCGGTTATTAACAACGTAGGTTGGTGCGTAACGGTCGAAACGCTTCTTGGAATCACTGTGCCTAAGCGATGTCAGTATATTCGGGTCGTGCTCTCCGAGATGTCGCGTATTTCTGATCATTTAACGTGTCTCGGGGCATCCGCGATGGAGCTTGGTGCTTTCACCGCGATGCTCTACATGATGCAGGCACGTGAGCGAGTTTGGGAGCTGATCGAATACGTGACCGGTGCTCGCCTAACGATTTCGTATGCACGAGTGGGTGGATTGCGAGCTGACTTACCGGATGATTTTGCTTCCCGCTCAGCCTCTGCATTTGAAGCTGTGAAGGAGCTTTTGGGAAAGTGCGATAGGCTGCTTAGTCGCAACAGGATTTTCATCGACCGAATGTGCGACGTCGGAGTGTTGACTGGTGCGGAGGCGCTTGATTTGGGCATTACCGGGCCGCTTCTGCGAGCTAGCGGCGTAGCATACGACGTGCGCAAGGCACAGCCGTATTCAAGTTATGAAGATTTCTCTTTTGAAATTCCCACCGGAACTAAAGGGGATAATTACGATCGATTCTTGGTTCGTTTTAATGAAATCGGCGAGTCGATAAAGATTTGCGAGCAGGCGTTAAAAAATATGCCGGGCGGCGCGATCGCTGTTGATGATCCGCATATAATATTGGGTCCGAAAGATGAGGTTTATAACTCAATCGACGGCATGATTAACCACTTCGAGATGGTGATCTTCGGCGTCAAGCCTCCGGTCGGCGATGTCTATGTACCAGTGGAAGGCGGAAACGGAGAACTTGGATTCTATACCGTCTCAGATGGCACCGGTAAGCCGTACAAAGTGCATGTTCGAGCGCCGAGTTTTATTCATATGGGTGCGTTAAAGAAGATGTTGGTTGGTGAAACGATCGCCGACATCGTTCCAACTTTCGGCATGCTTAATATGATCGGTGGAGAGTGTGATCGATAACGATTTCGAACTGGGTTGAAAAGTTATGAGTGATAGCGCTACTGAAACGTCCCCGTGGTGGGGAGGAAAAATTCCGGAAGACCCTGCGGGTCGCAAGCCGTCCTCGGAGGCCGCTGCCAAATTAAAACAATTGGTAGCAAAGTACCCGAATTCTAATTCTGCGGTAATGCCCGCTCTGTATTTGGTGCAAGAAGAGCTCGGATCGCTGACCAAGGAGGGTATCGCCTGGGTTGCAGAGCAATTATCTATGCCCGCTGTGCAGGTGATGGAAGTCGCAAGCTTTTACACGATGTATTACAAGAAGCCGGTTGGTCGGTATCACGTGCAGGTATGTCGCACATTGTCGTGCATGGTGCGGGGCGCGCCGGAATTAACCGCAACCCTTGAGAAAAAATTCGGCTGTCATGCCCACCAAGTAACGAAAGACGGGATGTTTAGTTTTGAGGAAGTTGAGTGCCTCGGTTCATGCGGTACCGCACCGATGTGCCAGGTTAACGATCGGTTTTTTGAGAATCTAGATTCTGAAAAACTCTCAGCATTGCTTGAGGAGATTAAGAAGGAGTTGCCGAACCTTTCGCTTTCAACAAAAACGGATAAATTGGGCGATGGTCTTGCACACCATGGAATGTCAGCTGTTTCCCAAGAGTCTGGACAGAAAGAGCCGTAGAATATGAGTGCCACGAACAATACTACATCATCGACATCGGCACCTGAGCTGGTCTCGCTTTCTATCGACGGTAAATCCCTAAAGGTGCCGAAGGGCACGAACTTAATCGAAGCTGCCAAGACGATCGGCGTTGAGATTCCACACTATTGCTATCATCGAAATCTATCGATCGCGGGCAACTGTCGGATGTGTCAGGTTGAAGTTGTGGGTGCTCCGAAGCTTGAGATCGGATGTAACTGCGCGGTGCGCGAGGGGATGGTTGTAAAAACTCAGGAAACTAGCGAAACGGTCGCTGCTGCGCAGGCCGCTACCCTAGAGTTTATCCTTATTAACCACCCGTTAGATTGCACCGTCTGCGATCAGGCAGGGCACTGCAAGCTCCAAGATTATCATTTCGAGTACAACGCCAAGGATAGTCGATTCTTAGAAAACAAAGAGCATAAGATTAAGGCCCAGCCGCTCGGTCCGCACGTCATGCTGGATGGAGAGCGCTGCATTCTTTGCACCCGATGCGTTCGATTTTGTGACGAGATTACAGGGACAAAAGAGCTCGGTGTTCTGCATCGTGGCGATCGAGGAGTGATTACAGTTGCTGAGGATCGCGAACTCGATAATCCGCTTTCCGGAACTGTTGTCGATCTTTGCCCGGTAGGGGCGCTAACCCACAGGGATTGGCGGTTTAATTCGAGAATTTGGTTTTCTAAGCAAACCGAGACCATCTGCCCAGGATGCTCGACTGGCTGCAACGTTAAGATCGCGGTGCGCGACGGCGAGGTAGTTCAGGTCAAGGCCCGCGATAACCAAGCTGTAAATAAAGAGTGGTTGTGCGACGAAGGGCGGTACGGAATGGGGCGTTTTCTTCCTAAGGAGCGTGTCACCGGTGCGCTAAAACTTGGTAGTAACGCGAAATCGACCATCGACGCAGTTCTAGCCGAGGTAGCAAAAGTTAAGGGAAGTAGCCCGGTGATCTTTGTCTCCCCGTTTTTGTTAACTGAGGAGATGGTTCTTCTTAAAGCGCTGATTGCAAAATATTTCCGTGGAGCATCCGTCGCTGTCGGGTATCGCGAGCGCTCGCTCACTCAATTAGAAAAAATCCTTATTTCTCCGAATTACGCGCCGAATATTCGCGGGGCTGTTTTTGCGGGCCTGACTAATGGCGTTAATACGGAAACAGACTACAACGCATTAGTTACGAAAGTTCGCTCCGGTGGAGCTAGTGGTGTGTTGATTTTTGGTGAGCGTGCGATCGATCAAAAAGATTTAGATATCGCCCTCTTAAAAGCGATTACATCCGCGAGCTTGAGTTTCGGTGTATTAACAGATGCTGAGGGAGCGCTCGCTTCGGCGTGTTCACTGCTTGTCGGCGGACGTAGCATTCTCGAGAAATCCGGAATCCTGATCAACCGGGATGATATCGTTCAGTGGAGTGAGCGAAGCTTGGATCCATTACGGGATACGGAGGCTGATTGGCGGATTATCAATAAACTCGCTGCCGCTTGTGGCGGGGCGTTGACCGCTGCCGCAAACGAGCGAGAGCTTACGATGAGTTTGTTGGCATCAGAGCCAAGGCTCGGCGCAGCAACGCTTGCTAGTATCAAAGCGGGCGGAGTTAAACTTAATACCGGATCGGTTGCTAAAAGCACTGATATGAGCGCCGGGGGAGCATCTGTATGACGGCATTTTTTATCCTGCTAGTTAAGTTATTTGCAGTTTTTAATATCATCATGGGGCTAGCCTCGGTGTGCACCTGGATCGAGCGCAAGGGCTCCGCGTTGATTCAGGATCGAATCGGGGCGAATAGGGCAGGCGCTGAGTTCATCATTCCGACCCACATTGTGAAGACGTTGCGCCTCATTGGAATCAGTGGAGCTGTATTGTTGCTCGTATCTCTTGTCATGTGGTTCACTATCTCTCCGCAAACGGGTTACGAAGTGCCGCTGGTAACGGGGCTCGTCGGACTGGGAATGGTCGCTGTATGGCTAGTGCGGCATCTTGTGAAAGCGTTCGCGATACTCGGTGTAATCAATACATTATTGTGCGACGCCGTTAAGGCGCTCACCAAAGAAGATTTTG
>JBGSNS010000102.1:0-3664 GCA_041739515.1 Bdellovibrionota bacterium | reverse complement strand
GCGTCAGATCCTCGGTCTTGGCAGACGACCGTGGCAGCAAAGAGTTTCCAGAGAGACACGAGGTTTCCACTGAAACGATAGAGATTGAGCCTCAGTTTATCGAGACCCAAACGCCCAACTACCATGCATACGAAGCGGATTTTCAACCCCGCTTTGGAACCTATACTTACCAGATCGGCTGGAACGGAATCCCTGCCGCAGAAGCTCAATTGTCGGTTGATGGGGACGCCTTTCGGTATCGCTTGGTTGCTACCGCGCGCACGTTTTCTCCGATCGATATTTTTTACACGTTGAGATACCGGGCTGAAGGGTTGATCTCTGCGTTTGATATGAGCCCGATTAGCACGGTCATGGTGCAACAGGAGAATAGTAAGAGAAAATCTACTTCGATTAACTTCTTTCCGGATGGTCGAGTTGAATCGATGAAGATGCAGGCCGGCAAGCCTAACGAGTTGATTAGGTTTTCATCCAACAACGTCACCTTGGATCCGTTCGGCACGGCTTTTTTGGCTAGAACGTTGGCTTGGGAAGAGGGCCTCACAAGAAGCTTCGATACTTTTAATGGAAAGACCCGGTATGTGATTACACTCACCGCAACCGGAAAGGAAACTATTCGTTTTGACGGCGAAGATCGCGAATGTTGGGTAGTTGTTCCAGGCGTCACCAAGATGGTGAGTAACGAGCCACAGCATAAATTAAAAAACGCGAAGATTTACATGACAACCGATCCGAGTCGCGAAGTATTAAAGATAGTGAGTTCGGTTTTTATCGGTTCTATAACCACGAAGATGGTGAAATTTGAGCCGTCTCTAACTCCGCCACCGATGGTGATGGCGCAGTTAAGGCAGGGCGCTGCTTCATTGAACCGATAGAGAATTCTCGCGGTTATTGGCGTTAAAGCTAACCCATCATTTGTTCCATTTCGATTTTGAGTGATGCTCGGGTGCCGGTGTACTCTTCGTAAAATCTCAGCAACTTACGTCGCAGCATGATTCTTGACCGGTGAAGCCTAGACTTAACCGCTGGAATCGACAGCGAGAGGATTTCCCCAACTTCTTGATTTGACATTCCGTCGACGTCCCTCAGAACGAACACCGCTCGGTACTCCTCTGGGAGTCGCCCTATAGCGTCCTCGAGCCTATCTCTGACTTCTCCAGACAGCGCTATCGTGTCGCTACGGATGATCTCTGAGGCTTCACGCTCAAGGCAATGTTGTCTAACGAGTGGGGAGAGATCTTCGATAAAGCCGGTGTGAGACGTCTGACGTCGCTTCCGCAACTTCATAAACGAAGCGTTGACGACGATGCGGTATAACCAACTAGAGAACTGAGACTTACCCTCAAACTTCGGCAGTTTCTTATAGAGGGTGGTAAAAACGTCCTGAAGTACCTCTTCTGTGTCCTCCGGATTGCGGCAGAACCGCATCGCTAGGTTGTATACCTTAGATTCGTAGCGGGTGACGATCTCCTCGAACGCCTCAGTCGACCCACGGCAGAACCTCTTTATAAGAGCCAAATCTGTAATTTTCTTCTCTGTCATAACAAACCTATTGCAAAACAAGTGAGAGCCAACCGCGAATTTACGGATGCTCACTTCTGACTCTTTGGCGATTGAGAGTTGTCACCCGTGCGTCAGGCGATTGTAAAAGGTTTGTAACTTCGGGATGGTTTGTTGAAGCGAAAATCTGTAATGCCTTCAATGTGGCATTTAGTTGATTAGGCGCCAGTTCCGGATGGTTTCAGAGGTATCTTAACTTAGTGAGCCCGACGTATGTAGGCGGGCTAATTGTTTCGTTCTCTTTGTCTAAAGCGCCCGATGTTGGACTGTATGTAAGATTGATTGTTGCATAGCCGGTTCTAAAGGCATTTACTAAGCGAATGCGCTGTATTCCTGCGATCTCGCTGAGCCTAGCTTATTTGAGTATTTTGACTTGTTTTTATAGCAACGAAGGTTTTGCTGTCTCGACCGATCTTCGCTCCGCGCCACAAGTAGTGCTTGGTCTGGAGTCTCCGTCCCAAATCGCGCAGCTATCCACATGTTCGTGTTGCCCTGCTGATTTCAATGGCAATGGCTCGGTTACTATTGATGACCTTTTTTTATTCTTTAATGCATATTTTTCCGGCCAGGTTTGTGCCGATGCAGATCGTAGCGGCTCAGTGAGCGTAGACGACATTTTTATTTTCCTAAACCTGTGGTTTATTGGCGACACACAGGAATGTAACGAAGCGTGCGGCACCCCGCTCATTTGCCCACGGTAGTTGGCCGCTGCTTTTCTTCCCAAGCGAGCTCTTCTGAAGGTTCTTCTTTACTAATTGTTCCCGTCCATTGGTTTTCAAAAGCGGGGTTATCCAAAGTGGGCGTATCCGTAGTTCCGTTACCGACCTTTTCATTGACTTCTCCCGCCGCCGATTTCGAAGCAGCGCCACGAGCATTTGGAGAAAATTCTACTGCTTGATCGAGGAATGAGGAAAGGCCCGTGATGTTACCCGCAGAGACCATGTATCCCATCACGCCGTTGCGCGGACCAACCCAGCGATTGTAGCCGGATGGAGCAACTCCCGCACTTCCAGAAAGCTCTGCGTAAGCATGCTTTGCGTATCGAGCTCCATTTACGGAATTAACACCGATATACCCATCGATCGCCCCGATCTCCATAAGGTTTCCGTCCGCTCCAAATACTGCGCAATATGCAGCAAGGGAATCCCAGCCATTACGAGATGTCTGCTCGCCACGTCCATATACCGAGTTCCACCGAAGTCTTATCTGGGAAAGCGGATTGGTCGGGGCTGCTGCGGCTAGCGGTAATATTCCTTCGCCACCAAGCGTGATGATCGTCCCAGTAACTGCGTCAACGGAGAATACCCGAGTTCCCGCTACCGCGAGTTCGTCCATAAACGCACTCCATTGGGCGGGATCCATATATAAATTGTAAATTGAGAGCCCCCACCACGGACTAGGCCGACAGTCTGTGAAACTCTTTCCGCTGCTTGGATTATCTATGTCGTCTGTGATTGTAGTATCGATCGCAGATATAAAAAGAGAACGTACTTTACTGTTCCACCTATTTCGATCGTTGTTAAACAGCGCTCGAATCCCTCGTCCCTGTCCGTTTGCTACGACACGGATGGAATTTTGAGCGATGTTTTGATTCCCAACGACGGTAGCCCACGTGGTAACCATGTCAGGATAGAACGTGTTGTTTTTCCCGGCCCACTGAGGACTAAGGAACATGGGAGTACAAACAGCGGAATAGTCCACGCCATCGTTTGGTAGACCTGCGGTGCTACCCTTATAAGTGCAAACTGGAATAGCTTGCAGCCCAAGAGAATCTAAAATAGCCCGCGAAGCGCCACACGCATGATTTTCATTCGTCGTTAACGATACACCGATCAGGTTACAAAGACCTTGCACATGCCAAGCCGCTACCGCCTTAAGTGCCGCATACCCATCCCAATCCGATCCATCATCGTCGACCCAGACATTAGGTTTCTCCGCTGTGAATGGGACGAGATCCGCAGATGGGGTGCGAAGGAGTGCATCTAGTGTTCGTTGCGACTGATTGCCGATTTCCTGGCTATAAATCCGCCGCTGCTCTTGAACACGGAATGTGGAACAGCCATACAAGTAGTATAGAAACTGGATTTTTGAGTTGACTGGAATTGGA
>JBGSNS010000314.1:0-1851 GCA_041739515.1 Bdellovibrionota bacterium | reverse complement strand
GTGCCGTAATTGACTTGTAGTTCTTCTACCAATCGTTTTCCCGAAGTACTTTCTGAGGTGGTGCCGTACTTTTGGCGTGTCCAGCCTAATTCAAGCTCAAATCGAACGGCTTTTTGCCAGTTGATACGACTTGCCAAAATGCTGAAATTGAGGTTCCAAGCATCGGGTAGCGAATACAGAAAGCCGTCGCTTAAAATACCGTTTGTCTTAAATTTTGGCAAACCCCATACCGTCAGCCCAGCACCAATGGCCACGTCCCAAAATGCCTTTTCAGGGCGTAAATCAATGTAGGCGGCTGTGGCGGCATCGGCAAAATAACCACGACTTACCATTGTTGCTTTTTTATTGTCACGCTGAATTTGGGGCCAAAACTGCTCCATCGCTTTTAGCCGTTCGCTAAACAAAGGGTGCGTTGAGGTAGCTTTTGACTCATTTGCTTTTTCTAATTGCCAAATAGCCAGCGTGTCAAATCCTTGGGCTAACTCTCTGAAGTTGAACTGTGGCTCGGTTTTGGATAAAAGCCATAATCCAAAAAAATCAGCTTGGATTTCTTGTGCTTGCAGGTTACTGACGAATTGTTTTTTTATCTTTTTGGTCGTTGCACCATGCTCAAAGTCATATATTTTTTGTAGGGTAGCTATGTTCTCCGCATTCACAGGGTCGCCAAAAACATGGTGGCCAATTTCATGGGCCAAGATGTGCTTGTCCACCCAAGTAATAGGGCCATCCTTTTTGGTGATTCGATTCAAAGTATAATTGTTGTACAAAATGACTCGCACTTCCTTGGTTTTTCCATTGGGGAGTTTCGTATCACAAATCAGAGCCATTGGCGAGGGACAGATGGTTTCTTTTACTTGAATATGTTCGCTAAAATTGAGTCTTGATAAACGCATTGCCTTCAAAAGGAGGCTATTCACTAACGTATCCGCGTCTTTTTCGCTCCCAAAATACCCTGGATCAGAGAGTTTTAAACCTTCACAGCCACAGCCAGGTTTAGATTTAAGACCATTATTTTGGGCATTTGAACTCAAAAAAGTTAGGATAAAGCAAGGCAAAAGCAAGTATTTCATAGTGAGCAGTTACGGGTGAATGATGGTCGTTTTACATGAATCAAGCGGCACAGGTTTTTCAGTGAGGTATTTCAAAGAGATTTGCTGGGTTTTTGTACTGAAAAAAGCAACATACTTACCTAACTCAATGGTATCTTTTGCCATCTTAACCGATAACTTTAGGGTATCTTGACAATAAAAACAGGTAATTGCATGGGTTTGGGAAGGATTTAAGAGCCATTGTGTGGACAATTCGGTTATGGGGATTTGTCCACCAAAATAAGCGCGCCCCTCTTCTTTCAGACTATCTGCCAAAAATATTTCGGTATTCCGATTGCTCAAAAGTTGTTCTTTGGTGGGTTGGCTTATCCACCACCAAACGCCCAAAATGATGATGCCTATACTCGCAGCAGCTACCCAAGCTGTATTTTGGTACAGCCATACTACCCCTATACCTTGGGTTTTTGTTTTGGATAAAGCTGTCTCAAGCTCGTTCCAACGACGTATATCGGCTTCCTGCTGCCCTACTTCCTGTAACAAGCTGTACAGACTTGCTTCTTCATAAAAGTCAGCATCGGTGTAGAGCAACTCCAAATAGCGGTCGTATTCCTCCTCTGTAAGTGTACCTTCGCGCTTTTTGACAAGTAAGTTCGTTTTTTCTTCGTCCATATTAATACCGATAATTACTCATTTTTATGCCTTTTTGAGCGATTAAGTTTTGTATATTTTCTTTTAATTTAGGAAAACATCTCGCTTGTTTACTGCGAATGGCTTTCTCTGTCATATCCATTTCTTCGGCTAC
>JBGSNS010000045.1:0-2172 GCA_041739515.1 Bdellovibrionota bacterium | reverse complement strand
AGCGAGCAGGCGCAACAGATCACAGTTTTGATCTTAAGCGGTAAGAAAATCGAAGCGATTAAATACCTACGTGAGGTATTGAATATTGGTCTCGCCGAGGGCAAGTCGGCCGTGGAGCTCCTTGAGCGCAAGCTTCGAGCTTAGAACAGGGACAGTTCCTGAGTGATTCCCACGAAATTTGAGTCGGTATAGCGCTCGAGTGAGCCGATCAATCTGTGCGACGTAGGGCTGTAATGTCATACACTGGAGATAGCGGAGAACGCGGAGATCTTCGGATTTACCTCCGCGTTCTCCGCGAGCTCCAGTGTAAATTCAAAAGTTGCAGAGCTGCGAACTACGTATTCTTTATTACGGCGAGCGCCGAAGGGATGTCGGGAATACCCCGATTCGTCAGGGACAGTTCCTTCCGTCCCTCTTTATTTATCGCACTAATTCCCGAACTTTCGTCGCAACTCTCCCTTCCGCTCTCCGATTACCCCTCGGTCTGACGGTGGCTCGCACCTTTAGGCGATTAAAATTGAATTTCTTATCGGAGTATTTATGAATCGTCGTATCTCGTTATTACTAGCTCTCTCCATTATTCCTCTTCACTCAGCTGTGGCGGTTGAGACCGCCATGAGCACCAAAGTGATGGTGGCTTGTGTTAGAAAAAGTTCAGGTGCCGTAACAGTAAAAGCGCGCTGCAATTCAGCGGAGCGCAAATTATCCTTAGCGACTTTGCAGGTATCGTCTCAGCCCGGTCCGCAAGGATTTCGTGGAGAGCAAGGTATTTCCGGATTGAACGGTGTTAACGGGCTAAACGGAGAGAAAGGCGAAAAGGGAGATCGCGGAGATATCGGGCCCGCTGGGGCAACTGGTCCAATCGGGCCAATGGGTCCTCAGGGCGTTGCTGGTGTGCAGGGTCCGATCGGGTCTACTGGCAGCACAGGTCCTCAAGGCCCAGCCGGTCCACAAGGAGTTCGCGGAGTAAGCGCTTTCAATACAATCCCATCCGGCACGACGGTATACGGCGCAGTTGGGGGAGATTTTCATTCAGCAACAGCTAATGGTGAATGGGGAGTAACAGCAGCGATGCTTGGAATCCCCCCGGTAAGCTTTAGTAACAATTTGGTCGTCGTTAAGAACAACCTCAACGTCGACAACGAATGCGGCGGAGCAAGCTGTTTACACTCAGAGGAGCTTACGTATTCGCAGTACTGCAACGGTAGTGTAGACGCACCTAGCGCAAATCCAGGTTGGATCTGCATTTATCCGACACAAGATACTAACGCGTCGCAGGTTCGAGCAATAGCACTTCCAAACGGGGACGGATCGCACGGATTTACCGTGAAGTGGGTGTCAGCGGCGACGGGTCGGACCATATTCCGCGGGGTCTGGGCGTACACAGCGCCGTAGACGCCCGCAGCCCGGAAGTCTGTTTGACAGAGACCGGATGGATGCAGCGAAGGCCAGGACCCGTAGGGTTCCTGGCTTTCGCACTACCTATTTCATGGTACCATTCCTCCGTGAACGAAACTCGAATAGCTAAATTTGAATACACCTCCCGCAGCAATCTTTTAATCGGATTCTTTGGGATATTTGCTGCGGCGTTACTTATAGCCGCATGGCTCAATCCACTGAGTTTTAGTTTGTGGATGATGGTCTTGGTGATTTTGTTTGTCTCGTTCAACGTATCGGCGGTCACTGTGCAAGCGGATCGAGAGATAATTCAGGTTTCATACGGAATAGGACTTTGGCAAAAAACTATTTTAGTATCGGAGATCGCAAAGTTGCGTTTGCGAAAAAATAACACGGTCTTCGCAGTGTTTCAGAATGCAGCTGACCAGGCGCTGGAAGTTACAGAGCGCTCCGGTCGAAAAACCACGATCGGAATCGGTGAAACGAAAAAAATGCTCGAATTCTTTCGCGGACAGGCTCGTGGGGAATAGTGCTGCCGAGGGTCCTCAGTGGATCGACGTTAGCCCGCTTGCGCGGAGCCTACTTGGAAGTATCTTGCCGCAGTTTTCAGATTCTACGCTCGGACTGGTCGATCTTTTAAACCAAGCGAGTCTTGCATTGAAGGAGGCAGGATCTCCACATAGCGATATTTTTAAGAATTGTGGCCCGCTTATCATCGATGATGCTGAGGCTATCTTTCGAGGGGATCCCGCAGCGCGCTCAAAGAACGAAGTG
>JBGSNS010000190.1:0-4211 GCA_041739515.1 Bdellovibrionota bacterium | reverse complement strand
TGGTGGAATTTAATCAGGATTCCTGGGGATCGCTCAGGAACGATTCTAGTTCTCTACCACAATTTCAACCCGTCGGTTCCGCTGACGGCCGCTTTCGGTCTGGTTGCTGGCGATCGGATTACTCTCGCCGAATCCCCGGGTCGATATTCGTGATCTTTTAACTACCAGCGCAACAAGTTCACTGGTGACTGCCCTTGCGCGAGCCAAAGACAAGCGCTGATTGTACTCGTCGGTGCCGAGTGAGTCAGTATGCCCTTCAACTGATATGTGCCTCTCCCCATGAGATTCAACAGCGATGGCCACCTCGCGAGCTGTGGAGTACGCGGCTCCGGTCAATGCAGCGCTATCGAATTGGAATAATACATCCGGTAAATTAATTACTACTCCGCGATCAGTTATGCGGGCATCTGTACCTCTACTCTTTAGCTCCTCGATGAGTCTCTTATTCTCCTGAAGCTGTCGCTCCTGCTCCTCTAGGGTCTTTTCCTGAGCGTCGAGACCGGCATTCTGATCCTCGATTTTCGATCCGACCAAACCACCCCCCAACGCACCGAACGCGGAACCGATTGCGATCCCTGCGCCGGGACTTCCAACTTGATTTCCAATAATCGCTCCGAGTCCCGCACCGAGCGCCGCTCCTCCAACCGCGCCTGTCTCCGTAGCCCCCCATTTCTGCCCTTCACAGCCACACAACAGTAACGCCAGACTGAATCCGATTGGAAGAATTCTACTCAACATTATCGTAATCCCTTCAATTTGAGCTGAGCTTCTTCGTTTTGCGGCTCAAACTTTAGAGCTTCTCGCAATTCGAACTCAGCATCGCTGTTTCTATTAAGCGATGCGTACGTCTCGGCGATCGCTATATGGTAACGCGCCGTATTCGGGCAAAGACGCAACGCTTTTCTCTGATGAAACAGCTTATCCGCAGCAGCACTCGCGTTATCAGCTAAATTCAGCTCGCCCTCCGCGATCAAGCAGTCATCATCGAGGACATTCCTAGGCTCAATACCAGTCACGATAGCCCCAGTCGAAGGTTGATTCGGAACTGCGTCCGTCAGTCCCATTATGTTGCTGTCAAAATTGTTCCCTTCTGTCGCTATCGCAGAATTATCATATCCGCTTCCTCCTGAGATTTCACGCTCGGCCAAGGCCCCTACCGGAACCGATGTGAGTGGAGTTGCTTCTTCTACGTAAGTATTGTCCGGAGTCGTCACTCCGTACGAAGAAGTAGCCTCGGGGGCGCTAGACTCGGAAATCCCTGCTCTCGGCTGCACAGCGCTTGGTTGTACAGCTCTGGGTTGCACAGCTCTGGGCTCCGTAAATCTAGCACGACTAGATTCTGCTTCCTTCCAATCCTGCGCACGTTTTTCAACCGCAGGACTTCGAAATGGTGTAGAGGCAACACCGCGCTGATTCGTATCGTATCGCTGATAACTCCCACTGTTTTCCATTTGTCCGTATGCCAAACGATCCGACACTCCAGAATCTCGTGATGCATTTAGTTGCTCTAACGATTTTCGATTCGCCGCGATCCGCTGCTCCTGACGCTCGATAAGCTCCTCTTGAGCGCGTAGGTTATCACTTCGTTCCTGTAACGAAGTGCCGATCGCGGCCCCAACTCCAGCTCCAGTCACTCCACCTATGGCCAGCCCTGCACCAGCGCTTCCCGTCTGACTTCCTATGATCGCCCCAAGCCCAGCTCCCATCACTCCACCGACAGCGGTGGCTTGTGTAGTTTCATCTCCCCAGTCGTCTCGGAACTCCGAGCAGCCAGAGATAGCGAGTGACAAAACGAATACTGTAGCGGCAACTACGATACTTCCATTCAATCGATTAGAAATTCTCATAACGATTCACCACTATTTATAATTCGAACCAAACTTCGATAATTCGTTGTTGTATTCCCGTTGTCGTCTTAGATCCTGAATCTCACGATCTTGTCGATCAAGCTCTTCCTTTTGGCGTCTTATAACTTCCTGCATCTGTGCGATGCGCGCATCAGCAGATTCCGCCTCCTGACGAACATACACTCCGATAGCGCTACCCGAAGCGGCTCCAATCGCCATTCCCTCACCAGTGGAACCAACCGCGCTACCAACGATCGCCCCGACTCCAGTGCCCACGCCTGCACCTACCAACGCCCCTGTTTCAGTCGGAGTTACATCGCGGGAACATCCCGCCAGCGCTCCAGCTAAAGTACCAATAACGAATAGGACTACGATATAGTTTCGCATACGCCCGAATGTAGCGAAGGATCGACGAAAGCAAAACATCATTTCTGAGATTAAACGGTGCTCAACTCAGAACTACCGCTAACTAACTAAGGAGAGGGTGTGTGGGGCGTTGTGTCAACGATCTGCGGCTCGACCTTGGGGAGAAAAACCAAAATGGCGACGCCGATACATATATATGAGTCCGCTAAATTAAACGCGGGCCAATGATGCTGTCCTATATGAAAATCTAAAAAATCAATCACATACCCCAAACGAGACCGATCAATCAGGTTTCCAAGCGCGCCACCACATACCAGAGCGAGTGCAAATTTACCCAAACGACTTTCACCAAGCGTGCTGCCAAGAAAGGCAAATACAACACTGAGCGCTAGTATCGTAGCGCTAAACAACACGATCTCACGCAACGGCGATGTGAGAGTAGAAAAAATCCCGAATGCGGCCCCGCGATTCTGCACATAGACCAGGTTAAAAAGACCTGGGATTATCGGTAGCGTTTCGTAGAGATCAAAAGCGGATACAACCAAAAACTTAGAGAGCTGATCAGCCACGGCCAAAACAACAATCAGCGCAGCCCAACGAGAATCACCAAAAGCTACCTTTAACCCCCGCCGGAGGTCCTCTAACGGCTTCTCAATCATGAATCCCCTAGGTCAAAAAAATTATCTACGTACTCGTCGCACGGCTCCGAGCGAGTCTAACCCGATCGGCCCGACGGAATCGGCGGTCAATAGCTCGAAACCTACCTCGGTTGCACTAGTAAGTGACAGCTTAAAACTTTCGTCGATCCCCCACTTATCGACCGAAGGTTTAAGGGCAAAAGAGTAAAACTGTCCAGTGCGATCAAGCACGAACAATTCTCCGCCATCAGACGAAAAAGTTAAAGAACGAATCCAGCCCACTTTGACTCCGCCGAGTCGAGCAGGGGAATTAATATCCAGCGAACTTCCCACTTGATCCAAAGAGTCCAGAAGCACCATCCCGCTTACGCGCCACAACTCGAGCTTCCCATCACCTGAGGCCAACGCTAAAAGCGAGCCGTCTCGACTAACAGTTATGCGGTGCACAGCCGAACCGAGAACTAGACGCGGAAACGTGCTGCGAATTGCCTTCGCGGTGAACAGCTCGCCGGCTGACTTGGATTCATCGTACGCACCGCCAAATAGATCGACTTCGAATACCTGCCACGCATTCACGATGCCACCAGTGTCGGAGCTAAAAAAAGTTTCGCCCTTAGGATGCCAAGCGACCGCCTCCACGGCTAGAGCGTGTCCGATGTAACGAGAAATCTGCATGTCTACTCCGCGATGATCGATACGGGCGGGCCCCCGCCAGAACCAGCGGTAAACAATCCCGTCAAGCCCTCCGACAAGAACGGAATCCCCCAGAGCAGCGAACGACTGCGCCCTCGTGACAATTCGATTAGTGGCATTCACTACCAGCCCGGTCCGAAGCGAAAACACCAAAATTGAGAGATCCGGGCGTTGAGCGAAAACAAAACCGTCCTGGGTTGACAACGCAAGCATTCGCCCAGGAAGCTGCCAGCACACGGATACAGAGGTGTCTCGATCAAATACGCGCAGCGAATTTGAATATCCTGCTAGGTAACCGTCAGTTCGATTCCCAGTTTGCCGGATGGTGTCGAAAAGAATTGGATTGTTCCCGTCTCCACTGGTCCCCGAGCACTGAATCTTGGTTAGGCTTTCAGAGGTCACAGGGCCTCTGCTGTCCTGGATAGGTTCCGTCTTGGGCAGCGAACCCCTAGATATCGAATCAGCACAACCGAGCATCCCCAGGCTGCAAACCAGCACCGAACAGACCAGATGGGAACGGGCCAAAATAGAACGGAACAACATAATATGGAACCGAGCAGCGGAGAAAATGGTCGAAAATGCGGCTTTGGACATATCTTGCGTCAACGGGTATACCAGCATGGCAGGTGAAGGTAGCTTCTCAGCACTCGACCCGACCGGTACGAAC
>JBGSNS010000043.1:0-18891 GCA_041739515.1 Bdellovibrionota bacterium | reverse complement strand
GCCCTACGTCGCACCGATTGATCGGCTCATGCGGGCGCTATACCGACTCAAATTTCGTGGGGATCACTCAGGGATCGTCCCGATTTCGAGCAACTGGATCCGGGGCGTGCGAGGCCAATCCGTCACCGAACCACCTTATAGTATGCAAGAAATCGTTCGCAATCCAACGCCGCCTAGGCGTTCTTCTGGACAACCACATATCACGCTAACGCGTTTTTCTTTGGGTGGAATGGGATAAATTTGTAACGCCAAAGGGGTTGTGAAGACAGCGAAGCGACGCTTCGCGTTCCCAGGACTATTTCGGAGACATTTTTCTCCTATGCCTGTAACGTTGTCATCCATGACCCACCGCTCCCGAATCGGACTACTCGCTGACGTTACTAACGGCAGATTCTTTCGCGGGCAAGTTTCCTGGGATGCGTCCGGCATAATAACGGCCCTCGAGGAAACTCCTGAATCCATTAGCGACGTCCTTATTACACCGCCACTAGTAAACGCTCACGTCCACGTCGAGAGCTCAATGTTGGTGCCGTCGCGCTTTGGCCCGCCGTGCTTAGCATGTGGCGTCGGGGCTACGGTTTCCGATCCGCATGAAATTGCGAATGTCTTAGGCGTTGCGGGCGTTGAGTTCATGATTGAAAACGCGAAGCTTACGCCGCTGCGAATTCATTTCGGGGCGCCATCGTGTGTGCCTGCCACTAACGCAACGTTTGAGACAGCGGGTGCGGAGATCGACGCCCAAGCAATAGATCGGTTGATGCAAAAGCCTGAGATTCACTACCTGGCTGAAGTGATGAATTTCCCTGGTGTACTAGCGGGCGATCCAGGGTTGATGGCGAAGATTGATAGTGCAAAGCGAGTCGGAAAGCGTATCGATGGCCATGCGCCAGGGCTTCGTGGCGAGGATGCGCGCAGATACGCGGCCAACGGAATTACAACTGATCACGAATGTTTTACTTTAGAGGAGGCACTCGACAAGCTTGAGTGTGGGATGAAGATTTTGATCCGCGAGGGGAGTGCCGCTAAGAATTTCGAAGCGCTTTGGTCGATCGTCAACTCCCATCCGAATTTGGCGATGTTGTGCTCGGACGATTTGCATCCTGATGAAATTTTATCCGGTAACATCGATGCTCTATGTAGGCGGTTGCTGGCAAAGGGTTGCAAATTGCTCGATGTGCTGCGGGCTGCGTGCGCGAATCCGGTGATCCATTACGGATTAGATCTAGGTCTCTTACGGGTGGGCGATAAAGCTGATTTCGTTGTCTGGAGTGATGATAAACTATCGGGTGCGCTTGAAACCGTGCTGGCAGGGGAAGCTGTTTGGCGAAAGGGAGATAGTCTTGATGGTGTACCGCCTTGTAGTACTCCTAATAGATTTAATGCAGCGCCGATATCTCTGTCCGCATTGCGAGTGTCTGCAAAGCGATTGGGCGAACCGATTATTGAAGTTGTCGATCAACAGATTGTCACTAAACGTATGAACGCTGAGCTTCTTACTCAGGGCGGCGAAGTGTTGTGTGACCGTGAACGCGATATTGTGAAGCTAGTAGTCGTGAATCGTTACGATCCGAACGCTGAGCCTTCTGTCTGTTTCGTTAAGAATACAGGGATCAAACGCGGTGCGATTAGCTCATCGGTGGCGCACGATTCACACAACGTAATTGCGTGTGGGGCCGATGATGCATCGCTTGTGGCAGTTATTAACGCCACCATCGCTGCCACCGGAGCAATCGGATGTGTCGTGAATAATCGAACAGAAGTTCTTTCGCTGCCTGTGGCTGGATTGATGAGTGACCAATCCGCTACGAAAGTAGGGGAGCTGTATCGAAAGCTGTCCGATACAGCGAAGAAGGAGTGCGGAAGCACGCTTACGGCTCCCTATATGACCTTAAGTTTCCTAGCGTTGTTGGTAATCCCGAAGCTAAAGCTTAGCGATAAGGGGTTGTTTGATGTGGCGAAGTTTGGCTTTGTTAGTAATAGGTAAAGCAATAAAGGCTGGACGGGTAGGATTCGAACCTACGACCAAGTGATTAACAGTCACCTACTCTACCAGCTGAGCTACCGTCCAACGCGAGGGTTCCTTCGCAATTGCCTGAAATCACCATCACCTGAAATTAGATGCGTATAAAGAGGTTTTCGACTTCCTAGTCCCCGCATCTCGCCAGCCCATACCCACTTGAGGTAGGCTTGAACCCATGAAAACCGCTGAAGTACGTCGTAAGTTTATCGAATTTTATAAAGCCCGGGGGCACGTAGCCATTCCGTCCGTCTCGTTGATCCCGGAGAACGACCCATCTACGCTATTTACAAGCTCTGGGATGCAGCCACTGGTACCGTTCTTGCTCGGAGCGCCGCATCCTGAAGGTAAACGGCTAGTCAATTCACAGAAATCATTTCGTGCCCAGGATATTGAGGAAGTTGGAGACAACCGTCATACGACGTTTTTTGAGATGTTAGGAAACTGGTCGCTTGGGGACTACTTTAAGAAAGAGCAATTGCCTTGGGTATTTGAGTTTCTAGTTAAAGAGCTGGGACTGCCGCCAGCACGGCTCTACGTCTCGGTCTTCGAGGGTTACGGTAAAATCGAAAAAGACACAGAGGCTATCGAACTTTGGAAGAAGATCTTCAAGGACGTCGGAATCGATGCAAAAGAAGGGGAGCGTATTCGCGCGTATCCTGCACGCAAGAACTGGTGGTCGCGCTCCGGTGAGCCTGATCAGATGCCGGTTGGTGAACCAGGTGGGCCTGATTCCGAGATCTTCTTTGAGTATGAGCATATTAAGCATGACACTGCGTTCGGCGCCGAATGTCATCCGAACTGCGACTGCGGCAGATTCGTAGAGATCGGTAATTCGGTGTTCATGCAGTACCGAAAAGAAGCGGACGGTAGCCTAGCTCCGCTTGCGCAGCCGAACGTAGATTTCGGAGGCGGTCTTGAGCGGTTGGTTGCTGCGACTATTAATACGAGTGACGTATTCGAGATCGATTCATTCGTGCCGATGATTCGGTTCCTTGAGGTCCAAAGCGGCAAAAAATACGGCGAATCAGCGGAAACTACCCGCGCGATGCGGATCGTTACTGATCACGTTCGTGCAGCAACTATGTTGATGAGCGATGGGGCGCTACCGTCTAATAAACAGCAGGGTTACGTAGTGCGTCGCCTCTTACGTCGCGCTATTCGCTTCGGTCGAATTCTCGGTCTTTCGGAGGGTTTCTTAGTCGAGATCGGCAAGTGCGTGCGAGCGGTTTACGACGAGCAATATCCGATCGCTGAGTCGCGGCTTAATGAGATAATGACCGCCTTGGCGACCGAAGAGAAAAAATTCACCGCACTAATTGGCAAAGGACTAAAGGAAATCGAAAAGATTCCGCAGCTAACCGGAGCGTTAGCGTTTAAAATTTTCGAGACATACGGATTTCCTTGGGAGATGACTGAGGAGATCGCTCGCGAGCGTGGGCAAGTAGTTGATCGCGCGGAATTTGAAAACGAATTCAAACGCCATCAAGAGCTTTCACGCGGAGCAGCGAAGGGAATGTTTAAGGGTGGATTGCAGGATCATAGCGAAGCGGTCGTGAAATTGCATACCGCAACGCACTTGATGCATTCCGCGTTACGCGCAGTGCTTGGCGCTCATGTTCAACAGAAAGGGAGCAACATTACTGGTGAACGTTTGCGGTTCGATTTTAGTCACGGTGAAAAAGTAACTCCGGACCAAGTTTCGACGATTGAAAAGATCGTCAACGAGCAGATTCAGAAAGATTTGCCGATTGCTTGGAAGACCACGACGTATAAGGACGCAATAGATGAGGGAGCTTTGGCGTTTTTCGGTGAGCGTTATCCTGAGAACGTAAAGGTTTATACAATCGGGGATTTCTCTAAGGAAATTTGCGGCGGTCCACACACCGAGAGCACAAAGGTCTTGGGAACTTTCAAGGTGCTGCGCGAAGAGGCTTCAAGTGCCGGGGTGCGACGTATATACGCTGCGCTGAGTTAGCGCACTCTCAGTATTTAGGATGTGAAAGGAGCGCGTAACGGCTCCGTCGCAGACAAGCTCCCACGAAGGTGTGGCAAGCGGTAATACCAGGAACTTGGCGTAGCAATCTCGATTTACTTCGTCAATCTAATGCGTCGTCAAAAGATTTTATTCACCGCTAAGAACACGAAGAAGAACCAATCCCTTTGTGTTATTAGTGTTCTTCGTGATGGAGTTTAGCCAGGATTCGTGGGGATCGCTTAGGCGTCGTCGTCGTATTCTGACCTATATGGCTTCAAACGTCGAAACTAGAACACGAATACCTCAAATCCTTCAGAACTTTTATCGATCGTTAGTCTTCCTGTAGATTTTGCTATCCAGTTGAGAGATGGTTGGGGCGTTTGAATCGTATGTCTTTGGCTTCCGCCCACATGTTGGAAAGGAAATCTGTGTTTCTGTGGTGAGAATTATGGCGTTGACTATTGATCGTTCACGATACTCTGAAGTTAGATCTTTATTTGTCGCAGTGGTCACAATTTTGCTTGGCATGTCGACGGTCGTGACGACTACTTTGGCAGAACCGCAAGCCGAAAAATCAAATCATAAGCGCCCGGTTGTCGGCTTAGTCCTTGAAGGTGGTGGTGCCTTGGGTTTTGCTCACGTAGGTGTGCTTAAAGTACTCGAAGAAGCGCGCATCCCAGTTCATGTTGTTGCGGGTACGAGTATGGGTTCCATTGTGGGAGCCGCATTCGCGTCTGGCCGTACCGTGCCAGAAATTGAAGAAGTGATAACAAGCACGGACTGGGATAAGCTTTTTAACGAAGCACTCCCCAGAAAGCTCGTCGACTATCGCATGAAGTATGGCCGTGATGGCGAAGTTTTTGGCGATGCTAAAATCGGTATTCAAGATGGAGACATCGTTGTGCCGGTGGCCATGGTCGAGGGGCAGCAGATCATACCTCTATTCCAGCAACTTTTTGATAAAACTTCCTCAACCGGCTCATTCGACGATTTGCCTGTACGATATCGAGCAGTAGCTGCCGATATCGAAACAGGCGAGGCGGTTGTGTTGGATCGTGGCAGTCTCGCATTGGCTGCGCGCGCTAGTATGTCGGTCCCAGGATTTTTCTCGCCTGTGAAAATCGATAATCGCTTGCTTGTGGATGGAGGTATCACAAACAATTTTCCGGTTGATGTCGCAAGAACAATGAATCCTGATATCCTGATCGGCGTCGAATTCGACTTCGTACCCAGAAAGAGAGACGCGCTCACCAATCCTCTAGCAATTTCAGCGCAGATCCTCGATCTTTTGTTGGAGCGCACCAGTGCGCGCACTCGCGCCATGATGCGGCCAGAGGATATTATGATTCATCCGGACGTGAAGAATTATACTTCTACCAGCTTTAAAAATGCCAAAGAAATTCTGAAAGCCGGAGAAGATGCAGCTCGGGCTGCGTTGCCGCGTTTGCGAGCGCTCGCAATTCCCAAAAGAGAGTACGCTGCATATGAAGCGAAACGCACCTCCGGCCCGGTTTATTCGCCGATTATCGACTATGTTCGCATTGCTGACGTTCCAGCACACCGTGAACGAGTCATTCTCAAAGCGCTCGATATTAAGCCTGGAGAGACATATGATCGAAAGTATGTCCAATCACGGCTGGAGGCTATCCACCAGACTGGAATTTATAGAAGTATCACGGCTGAGCTCGAAGAGAGGGATGGGAAACATGGCTTAGTCGTTAAAGCTCCGGAGAAGGAATGGCTAGAGAATTACGTGAAAGTTGGATTCGCGCTGGAGGACGACTTCGATGGATCGAGTTCTTACGCTTTGGCCGCCGATTTCCGCATGAGAAATCTCAATCAAGCTGGAGCTTACTGGGATAATCAATTTGAGATCGGACGAACCACCCGCCTCTTTACCGAGTTTTATCAGCCTCTTTATGAAGGAAGTTCGTTTTTTGTCGCGCCGGAGGGAACACTCTCCCGGCAAGACCTGGCGGTAAGCCAAGACGGTAACAATGTGGGGAAATACACTCGGGAGTCTGCTGTATTGGGACTTAAGGCCGGAATCTCGCTAGGTCGTTACGGAGAAATCTCTAGCGGATGGCGACGTGGTCCTGGGCGTCTCGAAAGAGAGATCGGGGACGATACCCTTCCCGAGTATAATTATGCCGTCGGGGAATACTTCACTCGTTTCGTATTGGATCAGCTCGATGATCCTGACTTCCCTACCTCAGGATACCGTCTTGCCCTTGATGGTACTGCGTCGCGTCAAGGAGCAGGCGCAGATTCGGATTTCGAACAATCGCGGGCTCTAGCAAGTTATCCCGTAACCTTTAACAATACGACTTTGTTATTAAACGGCGAAGGGGGATATTCATCGGATGGTCTTCCAGTGGAGCGCTCGTACTCTCTCGGTGGATTTTTCGATGTGTCGGGATTTGCGAAGAGATCGTTGGTTGCGGATAATTACTGGGTTGCTCGAACAGCTCTCTATCATCGATTTGCAAAAGGGAGTTCGTCCTTGCTTAAGTTTGGAGGATTTTACGGGGCAACCGTTGAGTATTCCTCTCTACGTACGGAGATCCAATCTATCGGCGACTATCCAAGCATAGTTTCAGGTTCTGTGTTTATCGCGGCCGATACGCCATTTTTACCGCTCTACTTAGGAATTGGAACAAACAATGAATCTGAGACGTCGATTTACATCGCACTTGGGCGACTTGGGTCCAGAAGGTAATTAGCATTCCTTCTGGTTTGCTGAATCTGCCATGAGAGCATATCGAGCAAAGCGTTTATTATTCGCTGTTCGATGGATCTGATCGCTTAAGATCTTTGTGAGCGGGCGACGTAACGCCTCGCAAACGCCAAAATGAACAAGCTGGTAACGATCAAGGTGGTCACTACAAAAAATCTCTGCCAAGAGTTTTGCGATGATGTGGTATCCGAAGTTGGCACCGTCACTTTGAGCCGAGTCAAGAACTTTTTGTACAAATCGACCGCCTGGTCTTGGGCTTCTGGCGGTGCCGTAACGGTTACCCATAAAGTAGACTCGTCGAGCGTCGGCCATCTACCCACAACCGATAGTCGACCGTTTTCATGACCGGTGCTAGTTGTTTGGCCACCGGTACTATACGTCACAACGCTCGATTCCCCAGCTTCGTTTGCAGTTAATTGATCTAACCTCTTTATCTCGATATCCCTGAACCCAGCAGATTTGTAGTCAGCCAAAATCAATTGTGATGTCGGTACCTTCCGTGTACCGGGAGAGCGAATGATATTAAGGTTGATCCCACTCTCTTTGGTATGCTGAAGGATAAGTAGAGCAATCCCATGAGGATCCGGAATAGCTACCCATTCTGGCTCGATTTGGGCTGTAAACCACCGGGTCTTAACCTCTTCACCCCAGACGTGAGCGCACGGAGCGCCGAAGCAGATTAATAGAAAAATCCCGATTTTCAAGAAAAAAGGGGCTTTTGCAAAAATTTGTGTTGCTTTATTTAACGGCAAGTTTTCTAATTTCATTGATTTTCGCGGAAAAATTGTGGGTTTTGAATTTTAATCCCTTCCTGAAACGAATGCTTCGCACTAATAATAGAGGCTTCCAAGTAAGTAACCAGAGTTTGGGATTAAAGTCGAAACTGAATCAGGCGAAAAGCTCGGAAATTTTTAGGTTTTATCTGGTGTCCTCTTCTGTTTATTGCCTGCTTGGCTCTTGTTGTTTTTGATTCTCCTATCAGGAAAATCCAATCCGTAAGGGCGTTGTTCGGGTAGGGCAGAGAGTTTTTTATCAAATGTCATTTAATAAGAAGTAAGTAAAAGTGAAAAATAAATCAGGAAAAAAGATCATGGCAAAAAAATCAAAGAGCGCAATGAAGAAAAAAACATCTTCGTCAACTAAGGCATCGAAGTCCACATCATCTTCGATGACTGAGCTTCCGAAGGTTCGTCAGGCTTCAAAGCCGCGTAACACCGGCACTTGGACCTATACACAGTCAGAAGTAATCGAGAACCTGCGCGCATTCACCGGAATGCCGAAGCGTTCAAAGGCTAAGGAGCTGAGCAGCGATATCGCAGCTTTCTTGGTTGACTCGTTGAAGCGTGGTTACAAGATTCCGTTGTTTGGCATCTGCAAACTACAAGTTCGTACCTCCAAGGCACGAATGGGCCGTAACCCACAAACCGGCGCTACTATTCAAATCCCAGCTCGTAAGCGCGTGCGTTTCACCGCTACGAAGGCACTAAAAGAAGCAGTATTGTAGTGCGTAAATAGCTAAATAATTCCGCTTACTAACTAGCTGAGTTATTTGCGAGAAAGGCCGGTCGCTTGACCGGCCTTTTTTTTATGTCTTTTTTCAACGAAGACCCAGCTCAAGAAAACTCACGAACTAGCCGTTGTTCTTATCATGACTCAGGCTGCGGATACGGGAGTGGGAGAATCAATATTAGTCGTGGATGATGCCTCGACCAATCGCTTTGTTTTGCGCGCTGCCCTGCAACACGCTGGATACTCCGTTACTGAAGCGGATTCCGGCGAGAAGTGTCTTTCAATCTGTGAAGATAATCCGCCATCGATTGTCTTACTTGACTGCGTCATGCCCGGACTAGATGGGATCGAAACCTGCCGAAAACTTCGCGAAAAATACGGCCGCGCTCATTTGCCGATCCTGATGGTCACTAGTCTTGCTGAGTCCGAAAACCTAGCTGATGCGATCCGTGCAGGGGCGTCGGATTACGTAACGAAGCCCATAGATAAATCGATTTTGCTAGCCCGAGTTGCGTCTCAACTAGAACTCCAGAGATCGCACTTTGAGCTCGAGCAGGCGTTGGAAATTCAACGTACAATTGGAGAAATGCTTCCGCAGGCTCTAGTTGTCCAACGCGGCGAGGATGAGATTATCTTTACGAACGCAAAGGTGCCCAAGTCACTGCGGTCTTTGACGGTGGGTGAATTATTTCAACAGCTACATGGGGGGATAGCTGCCGAAACTTACACGAAAGCTCGAAAGCGCTTTAGTCGAGATCCATTGGCCGAAATGGACTTCGAAGTTCAGCGTGATGATGGAGTGGTGCGCTCTCTCGAGGTCAGTTCGCGTGCGATTCATTCCAGCGCTGGTGAGGCGCTAAGACTTTGGTTGTGGCGCGATTTGACGGCATCAAAGGAACTCGATCGAAAGCTTAATGAGCGGGTTCGGCTCGATATGGTGAGTTTGTTCGTTGGCGGAGTAGCTCACAATTACAACAATATGTTGATGTCGATCGCTGGGGCGGCGGAAATGCTGTCGCGAGCGGTACCTGACAATCCACGCGCAACAAAACTCTTGAAGATTATCACCGATGGAACTACCGCAGCCGCGCGATTCACTCGCAAAATGAATGTGTTTACAAGGCCGGATCTAGAGAGCCCGAAGGAGCAAGGTGAATCCGTCGATCAGGTTGCTCGGGTAGCCTTGGTTCCTCTCGAAGTTGAGTTCGGAGAGCGAGTTGCTTTCGAACTTAGTGTTTCATCAGAATTGCCGGAGACAGCGTTGAGTCTTTCACATCTCAGTGAGGTTATGGCTAACCTGTTGCGCAATGCCGCCGAGTCGATTGAGCGGCAAGGTACGGTTACGGTCTCGATCTCGCACAGCCAAGGTAGCGAACACATCGTGTTGGTGATCGCGGATGATGGAGTAGGAATGGGCACTGAGAATTTAGGCCGAGTGTTCGAGCCATTTTTCTCTACTAAGAACCTAGATGAAAGAAATTCAGTAAGCATGCGTGGAAATGGGCTTGGACTGTGGAACGTCTATAATCTCGTTAAGTTAGCTGGAGGAGACGTAACAATCGAGAGCGCCAAGGGACACGGAACCGTTGTTACGGCGTTGTTACCGGTCAAAAAACCAGCTCCTGGGACCTGACATTCCCGTTGTCGTGTATGCGCTGCATGCAGTAGTCTCGTCCGTAATATGACACGTGGCAAAGAGACGATATTTTCAAAAATTATTCGTGGAGAAATCCCGACAAAGAGAGTTTTTGAGTCGGAGCATGTTCTCGCTTTTCACGATGTCAGTCCGCAAGCACCAGTCCATGTGTTGGTGATCCCTAAGGAAGCGCTCCTCAATTTAACAGAAGCTGATGAAAATGACGAAGCATTGCTGGGAGAATTGCTACGGGCTACAGATCGCGTGGCGGAGATTTTGGGTGTCCGTGAGTCAGGGTTTCGAGTGGTAATAAATAACGGCAAGGACGCAGGGCAATCGGTTGACCACCTCCATCTGCATGTCCTGGCAGGCCGTCCCTTGGCTTGGCCCCCAGGATGAGTTTATTAAGTAGATTGGGTCTATTTGGCGTGTTTTCCTCAAGGCCTCGCTTTCATCCATTCCCCGTTTAAGTTAATCAAAACCTGGAGCATTAACCCATGGCGCTACAAGAAGAGGACGTAATCATAGTTGGAACGGAAGCAGGTGTTGCAACGCTTATGCTGAATCGTCCGCAGGCGATGAACGCGCTGAACGTTGATATGCTGAATTCGCTAGTGATGCGTCTTGAAAAGCTAGTGCAGAGGCCGGAGATTCGCGCGGTAATAATCACAGGAATGGGGGACAAGGCATTTGTAGCTGGCGCTGATGTGGCTCAGATGCACGATCTTGGGCCCCGAGCGATCGCTGATTACGTAGAGCTCGGGCAGCGCACTATGCGATTTCTTGAAACGTTAAGGGTGCCGGTCATCGCTGCAGTGAACGGATACGCGCTTGGCGGCGGACTCGAATTAGCTATGTCTTGTGATTTTATCATCGCATCGAGAGCTGCGAAGTTCGGGCAACCCGAGGTCAATCTTGGAATTATTCCTGGGTTTGGTGGAACGCAGCGTTTGATTGCGCGGGCAGGTATCGGAGCCGCGAGGCGATTGATCCTTTCCGGCGAAATTATTTCAGCAGATGAAGCGAAGAGCATGAACTTAGTCGAGCTCGTTGTCGAGCCAGCGGAGTTGATGACTACGGCTCGCAAGTATGCGGACATGATCGCTTCGAAGGCACCGCTCGCGGTACAAGGTGCGAAGAGAGTTTTAACGGAAACTGTCTCAGCTTGGCAGCTTGCTGGGCTTCAGCGCGAAGTGGAGGAGTTTCTAAGGCTATTTGCTACAGCCGATCGAGAAGAGGGGATGGAGGCATTTTTAAAGCGACGAGCTGCGGTATTCCACTCTAAATAAGTAGTATTAAGGCGCTTGTAAGGACGGATTATGGCTGATTGGCAGGATGGAGTCCCGTTTGGACTAGATGAAGAGACGAGGGCGCTTCGTCAAGCGGCCCGCGAATTCGCTGAGTCCGAGGTGCTTCCGTTAGCGGCCAAGATCGATCAGGAGCATTATTTCCCCAAAGAAATCGTAGAAAAAATGGGCCCTTTAGGGTTTATGGGAGCAACCGTACCAGTCGAACTTGGCGGCGCCGGTCTTACACAGGTTGCTTATTGCTTGATGATTGAGGAACTCGCAGCCGCGTGTGCCTCAACCGCAATAATCGTTAGCGCACATCATTCCCTGTGTACCTGGCCAGTAATGATGTTCGGGACGGCTGAGCAAAAAAAGGAATACGTCACACCGCTTGCGCAGGGAACTAAACTCGGATGTTTCGCGCTTTCGGAGCCTGGATGCGGAAGTGATGCTGCCTCGTTAACAACCGTGGTTACCAAGGATGGTGACGGGTTCCGGATTAACGGCACGAAAAATTGGATCACCAACGGGACTGTAGCTGACATTGCGGTACTATTCGCGACGATCGACAAAGCCGCCGGGCATCGCGGCGTGTGCGCCTTCGTTCATCCGTTAAATCTCCCAGGGATTACCCGTGGAAAGGCGGAAGATAAACTCGGCATTCGTGGATCACCTACGTGCTCTCTCACGTACGATAACGTCCGGCTCGGAAAGGAGCATTTACTCGGTGAAGTTGGAAAAGGTTTTAAGATTGGCATGGCTACGTTAAACGGCGGCCGAACTGGTGTCGCAGCGCAGGCCCTTGGAATCGGCAGAGCCGCTCTGCGTGATGCACTCGCGTATAGTAAGGAGCGGGTTACCTTCGGTAAGCCCATTTGTGAGCACCAAAGTATTCAGAACTTCCTCGCGGATATGCTTGTGCGACTTAACTCAGCTCGTTGGTTGACGCTCGCTGCCGCGTCCTTAAAGGACCAAGGTCAGGAGCATGCTCAGGCTGCTGCAATGGCTAAATTGGCCGCTTCGGAGGCAGCGACCTTTATAGCCAACAAAGGCGTTCAGATTCACGGCGGGTACGGTTATGTGATAGACTACCCTGCGGAGCGTCATTTAAGAGACGCAAAAATTACTGAGATTTATGAAGGAACGAGTGAGATTCAACGAATAGTCGTTGCTTCCACTTTGGTTAAGGAAAGCTCTTAGAACTACCAGTACTTCAGGGATACAACAAACACATGTCCACACGCCCATCAGACAACTCGCCTCCCAAAAAAATAACCAAGGGCGACAAGGTTTCCGCCACCAAATCCTCCTCTGAGAAGGAGTGGATCGAGAAGCGGTATCAATCGCAACGCGAGCGTCGTTCAAATTTCGACTCGATCAGCTTCCGTCCTCAGCCTGCGTTGGTGACTCCGGAGTCATTAGGTGCATTCGATCCCGCCACTGAGCTCGGTTTTCCCGGAGAATTCCCGTTTACTCGCGGTGTCCAGCCGTCGATGTATCGCGGCAGACTTTGGACGATGCGCCAGTTTGCTGGTTTCGGAACACCAGCGGATACGAACCGAAGATTTAAGTATCTTTTGGAACATGGTCAAACCGGACTAAGTACCGCCTTCGATATGCCAGCCTTAATGGGTTACGATGCGGATGATTCCCACTCCATCGGAGAAGTTGGTCGTGAAGGTGTGACGTTCTCAACGATTGAGGACATGGAGGTATTGTTCGCAGGAATTCCTCAAGATCAGGTCACGATATCGATGACCATCAATTGCACCGCTACGGTGGCGATGGCTACGTATTTTGCGGTCGCTAAGCGGCGAGGAATTTCTTTTGATAAGCTCGGCGGCACAATCCAAAACGACATGTTTAAGGAGTTTATCGCGCAAAAAGAGTGGATCTGTCCGCCAGCACCCTCGGTAAAGCTAGCGTGTGACGTGATTCAATTCTGTACGGAGCAGGCCCCTAAGTTTAATGGAATTAGTATCAGCGGCTATCATATCAGAGAAGCCGGAGCGACCGCGGTTCAGGAGTTGGCCTTCACCTTAGCTGACGGCCTCGGATACGTAGAGCACTGTCTCGAGCGAGGAATGAATATCGATGAATTTGCCCCACGCTTGAGTTTCTTTTTCGATGTGCACAACGATTTCTTCGAGGAAATCGCTAAGTTTCGGGCTGCGCGACGCATATGGGCAAGGTTGATGAAGGATCGGTATCACGCCAAGAGCGAGAAATCGTGGATGCTACGAACCCACGCGCAGACCGCTGGTGTGAGTCTTACTGCGCAGCAACCGATGAACAATGTAGCGCGAGTAGCGATGCAAGCCCTGGCGGCAGTTCTTGGGGGTGTGCAATCGCTTCATACTAATTCGATGGACGAAACACTTTCGCTCCCAACAGAGGAAGCTGCCAAGGTGGCGCTTCGCACCCAGCAGTTAATCGCTGAAGAAAGTGGCGTGGCAAGCGTGGTCGATCCACTAGGCGGATCGTATTACGTAGAAAAACTCACCAACGATATTGAGCGCGAAGCGCTTGCGTACATTAAGAAGATCGATGACTTAGGTGGAATGTTGCGGGCAGTTGAGATCGGATATCCGCAACGCGAGATCGCTGAAGCAGCGTATCAGTTCCAACAACGAGTCGACGCTAAAGATTTTGCGATGGTGGGTGTAAACTGTTACGCGGATGAAGGAGAGCAAGAGATCCCGACGTTGAAGATTGATCCGATGGTTGAGAAGAGCCAGATTGAGACGGTTAAGGCGTTCAAAGCTCGCAGAGATCCGGTCAAACATAAAGCAGGGCTTGCGGCGATTGAGCTAGCCTGTCGCGAGAATCGAAACGTTATGCCAGCCTTGATCGACGCGGTTGAAAACGGCGTCACCCTTGGAGAAGTGGCGACTATTTATCGAACTGTGTTTGGGGTATATAGGGACCCGGGTTTGATATAGCGGAACCCAACACAGCATTAAGCGAGTCTGTAAAATTGAGCGCAGTGATGAAGAACAAAAATGCAGCGGATTCCGGTAAATCGACACCGGTGCGAGTCATGATCGCAAAGCCGGGTCTCGATGGACATGATCGGGGTGCGAAGGTCGTAGCACGCGCGCTGCGCGATGCTGGTATGGAGGTCATCTATACCGGATTGCATCAAACTCCTGAACAGATCGTACGCGCAGCGATCCAAGAAGACGTGCAGGTAATTGGCTTGAGTATACTCTCAGGCGCTCACATGACGTTGTTTCCTGCCGTGCTTGAGTTGCTCAAGAAGGAGAACGCAGAAGATATCGCGCTCTTTGGCGGTGGGATCATCCCCAAAGACGATGTCGCAGCACTTAAAGCTCAAGGCGTTAAGGAAATTTTTCTACCAGGATCATCTACCCAATCCATCATCGATTGGGTGCACGCGAATATTAAGCAGCGCGAGTAGCTCTCAGCCGTTAACAAATGGAGGGAGTGTAACGTAATTCGTGTAATCGACATTACCTCCGGAGTCCGATCCTTCTAATCTTCACACAGGAGCCCTCGGAGAACACGGAGCCAAATCCACTGGCAATCTCCGCGTTCTCCGAGAGCTCCTGTGTGATAAATCCCTGTCCGAGGAGTCATCAATGTTGGTATTGCACCCATCTTGTTACAGACTCTTAATGAAAGCCAAAATTATTCGCTCAATCATCGTGATGCAAATGAAATCGACGGAGATGGAGGTGAGTTTTGGCCGTTTAATCGTATGGTTTTAAGCCCTAGGCGGATATTCCTTATCTGATCCATAATGAACGCTTGAGGGGGCATATGCGTTCAGAAGAGCTAATCGCCATCGCTGAGCAATTCGGCGCGCATAACTATTCTCCGTTGCCGGTTGTATTAGCGCGCGGCGACAACTCCACGGTCTGGGACGTGGACGGTAATCAATACATCGATTGTCTAGCGGGCTATTCAGCTCTTAATTTTGGTCATTCAAATCCGCGCTTTATAGCCGCTGCCAAAGCCCAGCTAGATCGCATGACTCTTTCAAGTCGGGCGTTTGGCAACGATCAGTTCGGTCCGTTCTGCAAAGAGTTGTGCGAGCTAATCGGATACGACATGACGCTCGTGATGAACTCAGGCGCTGAAGCGGTTGAAACAGCCTTAAAAGCAGCCCGTCGCTGGGCGGTCGATTATAAAGGGGTTCCTGATGGAGAAGCGGAGATTATCGTGATGGATAATAACTTCGCCGGTAGGACTATCTCGATCGTTTCGTTTTCTACAATCGCCGAATACCGACGCGGATTTGGACCCTTAACCCCAGGGTTCAAGGTCGTGCCCTTTGGAGATGTTGGCGCGGTCGCAAGCGCAATTACCCCTCGCACTGCGGCGGTCCTGTTTGAGCCGATCCAAGGGGAAGGCGGAGTGATTATTCCACCAACTGGTTATGTTAAGGCGCTTCGCGAGCTGACCACTAATGCAAATGTCCTTTTGATCGCTGACGAAATTCAAACCGGGCTTGGGCGCACCGGCGCGCTACTTTGCTGCGATCACGAGGCAGTTAAGCCCGATATTGTCATATTGGGAAAATCGCTCGGCGGCGGAATCGTTCCACTCTCAGCTATTCTGAGTAACCGTCAAATAATGAGTGTGTTTGATCCGGGCAGCCACGGAAGTACGTTCGGTGGAAACCCTTTCGCCTGTGCAGTTGGGCGGGAAGTAATTAAGTTTATCACCCAACAGAGGCCGCATGTGAGAGCTGCCGTTATCGGCGACGCGGCCACCAGACGTCTGCAGTCGATAAAGTCTCGCCATGTGACCGCTGTCCGCGGCCAAGGTCTGATGATTGGGATCGATATCGATCCTCGCTCAGGTAGTGCTAAGGATTTCTGCAAGAAACTTATGCATCGCGGAATTCTTTGTAAAGATACACGAGCTCAGACGGTGCGCCTAGCGCCACCGCTTACGATTCCTGAGAGTCAGCTGGAGAGCGCACTTTCGACGGTGATAGATGTGTTAGAAGCCCCCGCCCATTAGCGTTGGTCTTCGGTTAGTATCGGTAAACCAGGTTCAATATCGATCAGGATCGTAAGAAATCGTGGGTCGAATTTAAGCAGGTTTCTACCTTTTTCGATTCCAGCCCTAGTTAACGTAAATTCACCAACTAGTTGCGTCACTAATGTTTTACCCATTGAGCGTACTAAGTTAAGTTGTTCGAGTTGTCCGCGGAGTTCGTCGTCTTCTTCAACTCTAGAGTTGAACGCTTCTTCGACGTCGGGATATATATCAAAATTTCTTGAATCGAACGGAGAGCCGTTTCCTGCTACAGCATTCCAGCAATCTTGCCACGCAGCCACAACAGCTTGAATATCATCGTTGGCAAAGAGAGCCACAGCGCGGGCCTCCGGGTTTTTGAACTTATGCGCCAATGCGACGCGATAATCAGCTGACATCCAACCTCGCAGTGCGAGCTGATGCGCTGGCGAAGCGTCGATCATCGCAGCTATTCTATCCGGCGGCGGCAGTGCAGGCAGTTGAGTATTTCTCAAGATAATATTCTCGGATTGAGTTCTACCAAGCTCATCCACGAGCCCTCTGAGTCGCTCACGGCCGTTATCTAGATTCGCCGTTAGTTTTGCAACTTCTTCGCTCAGCTCTTCGATCCGCTTTGCGTCCGCTTGAGCTTGTGCGCTCGCCTCAGTTTTGATTGCTTCATTTTCTAATTTTTTGAAATCACGTTCTTTCGTTGCCTCATCGAGAGACCTTTGGAGACTTTCAAGTTGCTCTGCTAAGTCGCCCAGAAGTCTTAGCTGCGCGGCGCTCTCAGTCTTTGCAGCTTTCAGTTGAGCGGTTAAATCTTTATTTTTAGCGATCTCGTCTAATGTTCCACGCGCAGCAATCTCTAACTGCGAATCACGTTGCTTAAGAACCTCACACAGGTTGGTGATACCGGCTATCAGCAATGGTAGGGTTTTGGCGTTCAGAGTTGGACCAATGTTTGATCGATCAATCGCTTTCCCATTGAGTTTTACAAGGTCGGCAACGGCATGCATCAACTCGTGGAGAGCCTTCGCGTACTTGGCTGATATGGTATAGACTAGATCCTCGTCGAGCGCTGGCGTTTGAAATAGCTGAAATTTATTGAGTAGGTCCCTTAATCCATCGATGTTTCCCCCGGTGGTTTTCCGGATCAGTTGCTCCATCTCATCACCAATCGGGAGCCGTTTGGACTTCCCTCCCTTGTGCTGATCGTCTGGTGGATTCGAATGGGATTGAGACGGCATAGAAATTATGAATTAGCCGAGCAGGCTCGTTTGCAAACCCGGGTGGCCCGGGTGGGGGAGTCTAGTACGTTTGAATTTGTTACTCAAAGACAGGCTTATTCACGATTAACAGGGGGGGTAGTAACCATAGAGGTACACAGAGAATGAAGGAGGGAGGGATTCACCACAGAGGATCACAGAGGTACACAGAGGGGGATCGAAGAATCGTTGTAGTTTTTGGGATTGTGGCCACAGAGGATCACAGCGAATGAAGGAGGGATTCACCACGGAGGGTCGGGATTCACCACGGAGGGTCACAGACGGGGATTAAAGAATCAAACCTGTAATTCCATGACGAAGATGTTCGACATTAGTTTATGCGCAAGGCAGTACTGATAAGTTTAGTCCTGTCCAAAGCTGGGTGCGGACCGTTCATCGCGGCATCGACCACCGCCCCTGAAATTTGGATTAATTTCCATCCTCTGTGTACCTCTGTGACCCTCTGTGGTGAATCCCAAGACTAATATTCCAACTTATCTTGCCGGATACGAGCTGTTCGATGGCCTGATAGCAATCAAAAATCACGCCGACAACAACGGTTCAAATAGACGAATCTCTTACCCACTCGTGCTACTGCGTCACGATGCCGGAGGGTTGGAATCTAAAAGCTCATTCGTATCAGAATGTGAGACTAGCCCGTACGTAGTTGTCCGCTCGACCGGCACTCGTCCGACAGAGCGAATTAGGCGGTGTAAGTCCGCTTCAGTTAGGGCGTCTGGGGAGCGTGAGCCAGCCATATGGTAGATCTTTTCCTCAGTTACCGTGCCGTCCATATCGCTTGAGCCAAATCGTTGCGCAATCTGGGCGATCTTTACCCCAAGCATGATCCAATAAGCCTTAATGTGCGGAATGTTATCAAGCATTAATCTACTAACAGCTATCATGCGTAGATCTTCAGCGCCGGTCGGAGCAGGAATCTTACCTAGTTTGTTATTCTCCGGATGATAAGCAAGGGGAATAAACGCCTGGAAACCGTCGGTCTCGTCTTGCAGGCCCCTTAACTGAATCAAATGATCAATTCGTTCTTCTGGTTTCTCGATCGTGCCGTATAGCATCGTACAGTTGGATTTTAGCCCCAATCGATGGGCGACCCTATGGACCTCAAGCCAGCCATCGCCATCGACTTTGTCGCCGCATAGTTTGCGCCTAACGCGCCGCGCAAAAATTTCAGCGCCGCCACCCGGCAACGAGCCTAATCCTGCATCGACGAGTTCGCGCAAAACCGTCTCGTAGGTCTTGTTATACTTCTCGGCGAAGTAGTGAATCTCAACAGCGGTAAACGCCTTGATGTGTAACGCTGGAAACGTGGAGCGAATCATCCGCAACAGGTCGAGATAATATTCCCAAGTCAAATTTGGGTTTAAGCCATTGACGATATGGATTTCAGTCATTCCAACGATATAACGTTCACGAATCCATTTTTCAGCATCCGCAATCTTCATCGTGT
>JBGSNS010000042.1:0-13066 GCA_041739515.1 Bdellovibrionota bacterium | reverse complement strand
CTCTCACCGACTAACTTAGCAGTGCTGCAACTACATCGTCCCGGGGGAGCTGCGCTTGAGTGGCAATGGGTCCGGTATCTTACTCCGTTCATAAATGGCTATGCAGCGATTTTTCTAATTGGGTCCGCAATAATGAGTGCGATTTACTTTTTTAGGGAGCGTTACGATGGCCCGCGGGCGCTTGGAAATGCGTTGATCGCGTTTGGAGCGTTATTGCCAGGTATCGGTGGTTCCATGGCGAAGGGTGGAATGGTGGAGGCGCTCTATATAGGCGAATTCGTAGGGTTGATTTTCATTTGGGCAGGATATCAATCATGTATTCGTTCGCATGCGGTTGTTGAGCACGGAGCCGCGCTACGAACTTTAGAAGGCGCAGCTGGGGCTTCGCCGAGTAGGTAATTTAACGAACTGGGAATGTGGCGAACTGGTGGTATCCCTCCGCAATCAGCTTTGTTTCTAGAGACGGCGAAGATTATACAGTAACAATTATTATACAGTAACGATGCGTCGACGTCGGATATCGCAGATTAGATCCAATCGATTAGGGATCAATAAAGAGAGCGTCTCACTCGCTTCTTTAGTTTGAAACTCAAGATCAAGTGCGGGCAATTTGCTTCCCTGAAGAATTTCTCCTTGAGTCAGATCTAGGCTCGGCATTTTAATTCCGTCTAAATCGGATCGATGATGAGCCTGCGGAGCGAAGGACGAAATCGCTACAACTAGTCCAGCGGCACGGTGGAAAATATCAGAGTGGGAAATATCAGAGGGGAAAATATCAGAGTGCGACAAATTGGCCATAACCTGCTCCTGTAATTGGATAAGTATATGCCCGCTGGAACCTGCGTTCCAAGTAGGAATCTCGTACTATTCGAACTCTAGTGCTTAAGCGATCGAGTTCTAAAGGAGTAATTCAGGCGTGCAGTCGACGACGCTAGTCCGATACTTGTAAAAGTGTTGAAAGATCGAGTGCTGAATACTTCGTTCAGCGTATCCACCGCTTCTGCACGTAGGTACACAGCGCTATTCAAGAAATTTAAATGCCGACTGTATCTAGATGCTATAGGCTCGGTGATCATTACTGTGAACAACGGGATTCGTCCGACAACTGCGTTGTTGATTCGAACTAGGCCCGTGACGGTTGGTGTCGAGTCGGCTAGGACTATTATGAAATTGAGTAAATCGACCGCGGACCTGCCGTCGGAGAATCGAATTCCGCCTTCGTGCATGATTTCACCCTTCAGGGTGGTGGTATCGAGTTGTCCACCACTAATTGGGATCCGAATGAGTCCGCGCCGTTGGCGAGTCGGCGAGGCTAATAATGTTCCTATTCCAACTCCACCGAGAGTTTGCGAAAATTCGGAGGTAATAAGGATTGAGGTGCTGCCGGAGCTGATTCGGGCCGTGATTTGAGCGTGTGCCGGCAGCGTTGTGACGGTTAGCGCCGTGATAGTTAGCGTTGCGACAGTTGCTGCGCAAAGAAAGGCGAACTTAATAGCAATTACGCGTGAGGACATTCGAAGTTTCCCAATAAATATTGCCAAGAGACTATAGGACTTATGGCGGCCCTAAACAAACAGCGGGTCGATTCTAGGAGATTCGAGGGAGCCCACGCGAACTAATTGATAAGCTTAACTAATTCGATGGTGTGAGAGTACTATAAATGCCGCTAATCGCGTCACGCCATTTCGTTCCGTCCTCATAACCTCATAGGGTTGCAGCTCGAGAGGGGTCGCAGAGTACGTTACCTATGAATAGATTTACTACGGGCGCATCGATCGCACTGATAAGCCTCACTCAGGCTACTAGGCCCGCGCCAGCTCAGCCCGATTCAGTGCCCAATCAAAACACCGCCGAGCAAACCATGTTGAACGAGCGATCTCGTGAGCTTGGTCAGATCGTAAAGGCGATCGATGATTCTCAGGCGAATTGGCGATTTCTTTCCTCAGAGATCGAGGGCAGGCTAAACAAGCTCGCTGAGAATCTCACAGTTGAAGGCATGCACAAGGGCGCTTGGTCGCTTCAGTATCTACCCGGCGGAGGGTTGGTGACATCTTCATATTTCTCACGAGTGACTGAGCAGCGACAAGGACTCGACGTGCAACTGTCTGATACCGAGCAAGCAAACATAAAGACTCAGTTACTCGACCTTAATACGCTGAGAGAGGAAGGATTTTTAGATATTAGCATCATGAATCTGCGGAGTGTCGAAACGGGTGAATTGGAGGTTCGACTCGTCAGCACTCCCGGATCTAAAGCTCGCGCACTTCCGGTTGATTCTGCCCAAGTCGAGGATTTTCGATCCACCGAAGGGCGAGCTCAGATTTGGGCACGAGCGGGAGAAATATTCAGACTAGGACAATGCGAGGACCGACCAGATTTTATTCAGCATTCGATTGAACGGTATGAGAAACTTCGTGATCATTACGCGATATCAGGGGATTTGTTTTTACAAAAACTCGCGCAGGCTATGTTGTGTAATAGTTTCACACGGGTAGATACGCTTCGCCGCTACGCTGATCTTGGTGGAATTAGACCGGATGAGTTAGGTCAGGTACCTCCGTTGATGCTGAGAAGTGTCAGCTACGCTAATTATCTTGCCCGCAATCTTCCGTCTAGATCGACGATAGAAGTTTACAACGCTCGAGTTAAAGACACGGAACCTGCGCCGACGCTATACGGGCTTGTGGAGCTGGAGAGATTGGCAAATGTCGTCAGTGGCGATACTGCTGCGATCGCTCAGGTAGAGCTTAAGCGCGCGATGCATTACGCTGAATCGGAAATCGCAAAACTTTCGGAGCCAAAAGTCGAGGATGCGATAGCGATCGTTCGAAAGTATTTCGAGCAGGAATTTTCAAACGATTATCGATTCAGAAATTCGTTTGAGGGAGTCGCTAGCGGAATGGTAATTAGACGTACTGATTGCAGCACTCGTGCTCTGGTGGCACGTGAGATGCTTCGGCGCGTGGGGGCAGACGCTGGGGCGGAGGTAATTTTTCCACAGGAAGATGGTGTTGATGTTCCAGGTCTACCTGGGCATATGTATAACTTCATCAATCTTAGCGACGGCTCAAGGCTGTACGTTGATTTTACTACCCCCTCCGACGGCGATTTTTCCTTTCCCGACCACGAAGAAATATTCAGACGGTATGTCGGAAGCTCAGGATTTACGCCGCAAATTCGTATGAGCTCCACTGACGATTCCGCTGTGCTTTCGGTGACCGTTAGGGAGCCGGTCCTTCAGCAGATCAAAGCGTTTACGGCGGCTTTCGCGGCATCCGGTAAAGACCTTGAAGGATTCATTGCTGATAAGCCGGAATTCAAGGACCTCGTTGAGTTTTTGAAGAATTACTCAAGGCAACAAGATAAACTCTTTGAAACTAGCGAATCCCCGCTTTGGGAGCGAGGAACCCAGGAATCGATTAGAGAGCTTTACGCGCAGTTCTTTTAGCGACACTTTTGAGGTGCGATTGCCGGCGAGATCCAATTACTCGCTAGGACTGCCAGTCTTAATCTCTCACAACACTACTTAACAGCTAGAAGCTCTACATCGAACATTAGATTAGAATTCGGAGCGATCGGCCCGACCGCCTGACTGCCGTACCCGAGCTTCGACGGAATCATTAAAGTGCGCTTACCGCCAACTTTCATCCCCGCAACCCCTTCATCCCAGCCTTGGATTACCATGCCGGCACCAAGGGTGAACGAAAACGGCTGACCGCGATCCAGTGAGCTATCGAATTTGCTGCCCTTATTATCGCCAGCTTCCAATATCCATCCAGTATAGTGCACGGATACGTTCTTACCCGAGGTCGCTTCAGCTCCGGTTCCAACGGTAGAATTGGTGTATCGCAGACCGGAGGCGGTAGTGACGATCGCTGGTCCGGAGGCGGCAGGAGCAGTCGGAGCAGCTATGGCAGGACTTGAAATAAAAAGACCGATTAGTGAAGCGATAAGTTTTTTCATGCGATGGAACTTATCACCAGGGATCGGGCGGCACCAGCACCCAAGAGATCGGATGTAAAGCTATTTCAACTGCTTTAACAGATCCCCTAGTCGGGTGGTTTTCATTCCGGAGTCGGCACCCTTGTTAGAGGACTCGCCGTTGCGATGGGAATCAGGGCCGCCACCTTGGCTGAATTCACACTGCTTTTTACAGGCACCACATTTTCCGGCGGAGTCGACTTCTGGGCTCCAATATAACGACATGGACAGGAGGACCGTCTCTTGGAGTGGGGACTCTAGCTCGCAGTGTTCACCCGAGAAATAAAGCACTCCGACGTCATCCACGAGATCGCGCTCTCCACGGGGGCGGGGCTTAATCAAAAAAGTAGCCGGGATTGAAAATTCTCTCGCTACCGGTTCGAGGCAGCGTCCACACGATTGTTGATAGATCCCGCTAAGTTGGCCGGATAGCTCCGCGCCACCAGCCGTTCGCCTGGCATGCATCGTTACCTGAACTGGCTTATCGAACACGATTCCCGAGTCTTCCGTTCCGTTGAGGCGCTCGTTAAGCCCTGCGGGCGCAAGCACTCCGCATACGTCTATGCCGGCATCGTTAAGGTCTGAGATTCTGAGCTTCATTCAACTAGTTATTCATGGATGAAAAAGTCGACATCTTTTGTCTAATTCCGCTATATATAGGCAACTCGCGGGAAAAAGCCACGATATCGCAAATGGGTCGAATAAATAGGCAAGATAGATTTACGGAGTAGTGTGTATGTCAGTAAATAAAGTGATTCTTTTGGGAAACCTCGGCAAAGATCCGGAGCTGCGTTATTCCGCAGGTCAGATGGCGATCGCCAGCTTTAGCCTTGCAACCAACGAGCGCAAGAAAGATCAGAGTGGCCAGTGGGTAGATCACACTGAGTGGCACAATATAGTAGTGTTCGGGAAAACTGCTGAGAATTGCGCTAATTTTTTAAAGAAAGGTCGTCAGGCTTATATAGAGGGGAGCATCCGTTCCCGTAAGTGGCAGGATAAAGAAGGCAAGGATCGTTATACGACTGAAATCCTCGCTAATACGGTTCAGTTTATCGGTAGCCGCGATGGTGCACGTGATGGTGGAACAGGATCGCGCGGCGGATCGATGAACGAGGATCAAGCAGGATCAGCACCAGCGATGCCGAACTTGCCGACCGCTGATGCGATGGCTGCAAATGGTGGAGCCGCTCCGGCACCGGCGTTTGATGATGATGATATTCCGTTTTAGTACCCCTGGGAGCGCGGAGCGATCTTGTCCCCCGTAGCTCGCTAGGCGGGTGCTCCGCAGTCTAGCGTAGTACTTTGCAGCAGCTCTATTCAAAGCAAGTTCGATAAGAAAGAGGATGTATCTGTTTTATCTGTTTTAGATAAAATTGAAACTGCAAAGGAGTTGGAAGGACTGCGAGGTGCCTGGGATCGCGGAGCGATCTTGTCCGCCGTAGCTCGCTAGGCGGGTGCTCCGCAGTCTAGCGTAGTACTTTGCAGCAGCTCCATTCAAAGCAAGTTCGATAAGAAAGAGGATGTATCTGATTTAGGTAAAATTGAAACGGCAAAGGGGTTGGAAAGACTGCGAGGCGGCGCCTCGCGTTCCCAGGTGGTATGAAGATTCTCAGACTTTTAGCGATTCTGTTCCCAATCTCAGTGTTCGCGGGAGATATTTCGTACGAATTCGTGATCGATCTTTCAGGATCGATGAATCGATATCAGCAAGGCGCAGCATTAAAGTCGCATGCGATAAAGGCGCTTAGCGCTGCGCTCCCAGAGGGACGCCCTTATGCTATCCGCGTCTTTGGTCATCGCGTTGGATTGCAAGATCGTGACACCGGGTGCACTGATACAGAATTAATTTTTCCGTTCGATTCGCATGACATTTCACTAGTGCGAGCGCGGCTTAGTCAGTTATCAGCCCAGGGATTTACGCCACTAGCCACGTCGTTGCGCGCGGTGGAAGAGGATCTCTTTAAAACGTCTGGCAAACGTGTCGTGATCCTGTTGAGTGATGGAATCGATTCATGTGATGGGGATCCCGCCCACGAGATTGAGCAGTTAAAGGCGCACGGATTAGATATAATAGTAAACCCGATCGGTTTAGGACTTGATGCCGCTGCTAGTGCACAATTGCAGCAGTTGGCTAGCCTAACCGGAGGAAAATTTGCTGCCGTTTCGAACCCATCGTTGTTATCCCAGGCATTCTTCGAAGCGCTTAAGCATATCGAAGGATCGGCGAAGTCTCGTCCGTTTCCGGAAGATGCTGGTGCGGGAAAGGATGCTGGAGGTTCTGCCAAGGAGGCATTGCAGATTCGCAAAGGGGATTGGCTTTCAGGTTCGATTGGATCTCAGCGTGGTGCATCGCGTGACGAAAGTGATTATTTCGCTTTGCAAAGTACCGCCGGAGGGAAGTTCATTCTGCAGATTGAGGCGCTTACTGGGAATCTGCTTTCAGCGACGGTGCTTGATGGTGATGGTATCGTCTTGGGCGTTGCTTCTAAATCTAGCTCCGAGAGTGAGCCAATCATGGCTCCGCAAGGCGGTCAGATCTTTGTTAGGTTCGATACTAAGGACACCCAGGAAGTACGTTATCGATTTAAGATTATTCCTTTAGTTGAAATCGACGAGTAGTTTTCGACAAGAATCAACGGCGCGTGTTATTTTTTCTGGATAGTTAGGCAATGAATTCAGACGATTAGGGAGCCGATTGGAGGTTCGTTGGTATTTCAACAAACCGCATTGACGAACGAATTGTTTGGCCGCAGCTAGACTTACTTCCCGCATTATTCCAAGATTAAGAAATGATCGAAGGAAACGTTATCTTTTTTGCGCGACCATCTCTGCGACGAGCTTACCTGTTCGCTATATTTTATGCGGTGGTGCTCTCATACGGGCGGTATACTGTGGAGTTCAACCCGGTTCTTGAACCGATGTGGTTCGGATTACTAACAACGCTCCTAATGCTGCTAGTTTATGCAAATATAGTACGAGCTACTACCTCGTACGTGATTACAGATAACGCAATTCAGTCTGCATCCGGAATATTAGCGCGCAGGTCTTCGATTGTGCCGTATCGACGCGTCACTAATGTAGCTGCGCGTCAGAGCTTTCTTGAGCGGTTGCTTGGGTTAGTAACCCTTTACATCGATAGCGCAGGAAGTGATGTGCAAGAGGTTTCGTTTCGGCGCATGACTACATCTGAAGCACGTGAGGCTGGAAAAATCATTCGAAATATTATCAACTCCCAGTCGGCGCCATCGGCACAAGTTGCTGCAGCTGGATAAGCTATTCACTACGAAGCTTCTCGGGGGGCGCAGCCGATTGTGGGCGTTGGTCTGTTGTCTCGATCTATCCGCAGGACTTCCAACCAGCGTAAAAGTGGCCTTTGTCCACAATCTATACGAGCCTTTCCTGAAGTGTTAGTCTCCGCGGCGCATCTCGAGGCTTCGGCGTCAAAGAGTACCCGCAAAACGCACATTTCGGTTTTGTATTTGGGGACTCGGCGTTCGCTACATAAGCCGCAAGAATTATTTGAATAACCGGAGCGATATGGCAGGTAAATTAAGCGGTATTTTTAAACTCGCGATCTTATCTACTTTATCGCTCGGCGTAGTTGGATGCGGAAGCGACGGCACTGTTGCTAATGTTTCCTCCATCGAAGTTCCTGTTCTCAAAGTGCAGAAGTCTGACTTAGCCATTCCGATCGAGTTCGTTGGTCAAACCAAAGGTGCGGTCGACGCAGAAGTTCGTGCTCGAGTTGAAGGCATCGTTCAAGGGGTGCACTTCCAGGAAGGAAAGGAGATTAAGGAAGGTGACTTACTCTACACCATCGATCCAGCCCCATTTGAGGCGAAGGTTGCTGAAGCGAACGCCAAAGTAGCGGAAGCAGAGACACGACTTATTAAAACAGAATCTGATCTAAAACGTATACGACCATTGGCCGCGATGCGTGCGGTTAGTGCGCGCGATTTAGACGCCGCCGAAGCGCAAAAAGGGGTGGCCCAGGGAGCTTTAGAGGCGGCCAATGCGGTACTTGAGTCTGCTAAAATAGAGCTCGGATACACTAAAATTTCCGCTTCGATATCCGGAATGATAGGTCTAAGTAAGGCGCAGGTTGGAGAGTTCGTCGGACGACCACCTAATAATGTTGTGCTTACGACGATTTCGCAGCTTGAGCCGATTCATGTACGGTTCAGCGTCTCTGAAAAGGACTATCTATATTTCTCCCGTTTGCGACAGAAGCAAACCGAGGAGATGCGTGAGCCGTTAGAGCTTACGCTTCAGCTAAGCGACGGCTCTATTCATCCAGAGAAAGGCAGAATTGCTTCGATAGATTCTCAGATAGATCCCTCTACCGGCTCACTTGCGATAGAGAGCTCGTTTCCAAACCCTGGAAAGATTCTTAGACCCGGGCAATTTGCGAAGGTTAAAACAATTGGAGAGACCCTCAAGGGCGTTATCAGTGTGCCTAAGGCTGCGATTAGGGAGATTCAAGGCGTTCGGCAAATCGCCGTCGTTACGGCGTCAAATGTAATCGAGGTGCGAATAGTAACGACTGGTCGTGAGATTGGGACGCAGGTTGAAGTGCTAGATGGGTTGGCGGATGGCGAGCTAATCGTTGCGGAATCGCAACATCGCCTTAAAAACGGAACGGTGGTAACTCCGAAAATTATTCAGGAGTAAAAAAAATGAGCGAGCACTCGAATACTCCGATCAAGGAGAATTTTTTCGTCAAACGTCCAATTGTTGCGATCGTTATCTCGATCGTATTGGTAATCTTCGGCGTGGTATCGCTGAGCAAGTTGCCTATTTCGATGTATCCCGAGGTAGTTCCGCCGGAAATTCAAGTGAACTCCAGCTACACCGGTGCTGATGCTCTCTCGGTGGAGTCGTCTGTTACGACGCCCTTGGAGCAGAAGATTAACGGCGTTGAGCAGTCTATTTATATTCGATCAATTAATGCGAACGACGGGACGAGTTCAATTCGCGTTTCCTTCGAGGTCGGCTCTGATCTCGATATGTCGAATGTCTTAGTTCAGAATCGAGTTTCTGAAGGGCAGGCGTCTCTACCGGAAGAAGTTAAACGGCTCGGAGTAACCGTAAAGAAATCGCTGTCGTTTCCTCTTATGCTGGTGGCCTTACGCTCGCCGAATGGCACGTTCGACGCAAATTTTTTAAGCAACTACGCGTTCATCAATGTGGTGGATGAGCTTTCCCGCATTAACGGTATCGGCCAAGCGACGCTATTCGGCGGCAGTGAATACGCCATGCGCGTCTGGATTAATCCGGCACAGTTAGCCACTCTTGGCTTGACGGTTACTGACATAACTAAGGCGATACAATCTCAGAATGTGATTTCTCCAGGAGGGAAAATCGGTTCGGAGCCAGCGCCTCCCGGCACTGAATTCACATACCCGTTACGACTCCAAGGAAGACTTCAATCTCCTGAGGATTTCAAAGAGGTAATTCTCAAAGCGAATAGCGACGGCTCTTTGGTGCGATTAAAGGATGTTGGGCGCGTCGAGCTTGGAGCACAAAACTACAACGCCATCGGACGATTCAACGGATCGCCGTCTGCGGTGCTCGCCGTTTATCAAACTCCTGGATCGAACGCTCTCGATGTTGCAAAGCAAGTGCGTTCGAACATGGAGCGACTCAAAGCAGTATTCCCCGAAGATATCGAATATACGATTTCGCTCGATACCACCAAGGCCGTTACTGCTGGCATGGAGGGGATCGTTCATACCCTCTTCGAAGCAATCATATTGGTGGTATTGGTAGTCTTTATCTTTCTTCAAAACTGGCGTGCGACCCTCGTTCCGATCTTAACCGTTCCAGTTTCGCTTATCGCTACCTTCGCCGTTTTCCCATTACTTGGCTTCGGAGTTAACACGCTTTCGTTGCTCGGACTGGTGCTGGCGATCGGAATCGTGGTTGATGATGCCATCGTCGTAGTCGAAGCCGTTATTCATCACATCGAGCACGGACTCTCCCCGCGTGATGCTACGAACAAGGCGATGCAGGAAGTTTCAGGGCCCGTGGTAGCCATGACCATGATTTTAGCGGCGGTATTTGTGCCCGTCGTATTCATGGGCGGAATTACTGGCCGATTCTACGAACAGTTTGCGGTGACTATCGCCGTATCGGTTCTTTTCTCGGCGCTTGGCGCGTTGACTTTGAGCCCAGCGTTATGTGCGATGCTTCTCAAGCCGAAAAGTACGGAGAGCAAAAGCAGCGGTGTTCTTTCCAAATTTTTTACATGGTTCAACGTAGTATTCGATAAGATTACAGGTCGCTATGTAGGGCTTGCTGGGTTTTTCTCACGTAAGTTGATGCGTGCGTTTATCTTTTTCCTAATCGTTATCGCCGGCTTGGTAACTTTTGGAAAAGCACTCCCGGGCGGTTTCATTCCTGAAGAAGATCAAGGCTATCTATTAGCGAGCGTGCAGCTTCGCGACGCATCGTCGCTGCAGCAGACCGACAAGTCAGCTAAGGAAATTGAGCAGATAATCATGCAGGCCCCGGGGGTCGACTCAGTTACTACGATCACTGGATACAGTCTGATTACTAGTGCTTACGGAACGAACACGGGGTTTTTCTTCATATGGCTTAAGCCATGGGAGGAGAGAACTGACGGCGGGCAACACGCTTTTGAGATAATCGCCGAACTTAATAAAAAACTCGCGAACGCGATTCCAACCGCGCAGGTCGCCGTGTTTGGACCACCCGCCATTTCTGGTTTAGGTACAGGGTCGGGTTTTAGTCTCATGCTTCAAGATCGACAGGGGCGATCTCCACAGTTTCTTGCCGACGAATCTCAAAAGTTTATGGAAGCCGCGCGAAAGCGTCCGGAGGTTGGACGGATTATGACGATGTATCGTGCGTCGTCTCCGCAGGTTTTTGTATCTATTGATCGGGCGAAGGCGCTGAAACAGGGAGTTGCGCTTACGGATTTCAATCAAACGTTGGGCGCTTTCTTGGGCGGTTCTTACGTCAATGATTTTAATAGCTTTGGGCGGCTCTATAAGGTTTATGTTCAGGCGGAACCGGAATATCGAGATTCTATAGATGACCTTAATCTCTTTCATCTACGCAACGCGTCCTCTCAGATGGTTCCGATTAGTACGCTAATTTCTACTAGTCAGGTTCGCGACCCTGATTATACGAATCGTTTTAATCTGTTCCGCGCAGCTGAGCTCACAGGGGCTTCCGGGCGGGGATACAGCTCGACTGACACGCTGATGGCTCTGGAAGATGTGGCTAAGGAAACCCTTTCTGAGGGCGTATCTTACGCTTGGAATGCGATGTCGTATCAGGAGCGAACTGCTCCAGCATCTGGCGGAGTGTTTATGCTCGGAGTCCTATTTGTATTTCTAATTCTGGCTGCGCAGTACGAAAGCTGGTCACTGCCGTTTAGTGTTTTGCTCGGTACTCCGTTTGCGATTTTCGGGGCCTTCGCCGGTTTATGGATCGGACGGCAAATCATGGGAGATGCCTATCTGAACAACATCTTTGCTCAAATAGGATTACTTACTCTTGTTGGGCTCGCGGCGAAAAATGCGATCTTAATCGTCGAATTTGCTCGAATGAAATCCTCAGAAGGCGTCCCCGTCGTTGAGGCCGCGCTCGAAGCAGCAAAGCTTAGATTTAGACCGATTTTAATGACCGCCTTTGCGTTTATTCTAGGCGTGGTGCCGTTGGTGCTGGCGACTGGTTCGGGTGCAGAGGGGAGAAAGGTTATGGGCCTTACCGTCTTTAGCGGCATGTTAGTGGCAACCATATTAGGTGTGATACTAGTTCCGTCATTATATGTATTTATTGAATCTATCGTATCTAAGAAACGAACGGAGAAGCAGTGAAGCCAAGTATCGTTAAGTGCGTTGCGATTTCCTTTTTTTGTCTTTCAGGATGTTCACTCGCACCTGATTATCAGCGGCCGCAGGTAAGTTTGCCGGAAGCGTTTCCCGGAGCTCCAGTTACCGGTGAGGGGGATAGGAATGCCAAATGTTGGGAGCTGTTTAAAGATGCACGTCTGAAGTCCTTGCTTGATGACGCCCTAGCAAACAATCGCGATCTTGCTCGTAGCGTGGAGCGTATCGCTGAGGCGCGTGCGTTAGTGTCAGTTACTCGAGCAGATCAGTTTCCGGTGTTAAATGTCACGGGTAAAGCATCCAGAATTGATGCTGGTCAAGGCGTGAGAATCGAGAATCAGTTTAATATCCTAGGCGAGTTGTCTTACGAGGTAGATTTGTGGGGCAAGTATCGTGATGCAACCGCTTCTCAGCGTGCCAACCTTCTCGCAACAACCTACGGACATCAAACGTTAGCTTTAATTATTACTTCGCAAGTATCAGAGTTGTATATTCGATTAGTTGATCTTGAGAACAAGCTGGCTATCGCAGAACGAACACTCGAGAACCGACGAGATGCTCGTACCATTATTCAGGCCCGATTGGACAAAGGCATCACGTCGGAACTAGACCTGAACCAAGCGCAACTTGATGAGTATGAAGTGGCATCCACGGTTAGCCAATTCGAACGTGAGCGCCGATTTGTGGAGCATGCGCTACTGTCGCTAACGGGGCGCACTACTGGGACGATAGAGCGTGGCCCCATATTTTTGTCGTGTGAGCTTGAATCCGAAGTGCCGGCATCACTTCTTGAACGACGCCCGGATTTGATGAGCCTGGAACAATCGATTCAGTCTGAGTTGTTCCTGGAAGGCGTAGCTCAATCTATGCGATTGCCATCGGTTGATATTCTCGGTGTGCTTGGTCTTGCTAGCTCGCATGATTCTAGTTTGTTTGAGAGTCAGTCCAAGGCATGGAGCGTTGGCGGAGGATTGTTCAGTCCTCTCATTGATTGGGGTAAAAATATCTCGCGAGTTGAAGCTCAGCAGGCGCGAGTTTTGCAATCTAAGTATGCATACGAAGGTGCGGTAATCAACGCTGTGCGAGAGGTAGAGGATGCCGTTGCTGAGATTGAGACGTTCAAGGCAGAGCATGAATTGCGTCTTCTTCAAGTTGTCGCTGGTCAGAACGCAAGCCGCCTATCGCGCGCGAGATACGATGACGGTATAGTAACGTATCTAGAAGTA
>JBGSNS010000021.1:0-6694 GCA_041739515.1 Bdellovibrionota bacterium | reverse complement strand
CCTGCGATAAAGCTTGCTCGTAGTTAGCAAAATTTGATCGCCGCGCAGCAACCCGACTAGAAAGTTTCTTTAGTTGTTCCCGTCCGATACCATCTAAGAGATTACTCATCCGATAATTGTAGCCGATAACTGAGTGCTGATAGTGCGGAGCGGGATCTCGCGCTTGGGTAGCAAGGTGCCGAGCCTTGGCAGCCATCTCCTGTGAAGGACAGCACAACGCGCCACCACCAGAGGTCGTGATTATTTTATTGCCGTTAAACGAAAGGATACTATAAGCGCCGACTGAACCAGCAGGCTTACCGTAGTACGTACTGCCAAGCGCTTCCGCGGCGTCCTCGATTAGAGGAATTTTAAAGCGTGCACAGATTTCCGAGATCTCGTTTAATGCGGCAGGCACACCGTATAAATCAACGACGATACATGCCTTCGGCACCTTACCGGTCTGCTTTATCCTATCTATAATTCCCTGCTCTAAAAGAATTGGTGACATGTTCCAAGTTACAGGTTCACTATCGATAAAGACCGGAGTCGCCGCGCAATAAGCGATCGGATTCGCGGTGGCAGCAAATGTGAACGATTGCACCAAGACGTCGTCACCCCAACCCACGCCTAGCAACTGCAAAGCGAGATGAATTCCGGCTGTGCCAGAGGACAAAGTGATAGTCGCTAGGCATCCGATATGTGCAGATAGTTCGGCCTCGAATCCGTCGATCTCGGGCCCGATCGATGTAACCCAATTTGAATCAAACGCACGCGTGACGGCCGCCCGCTCCTCTGCACCAACATGCGGAGGTGACAACCAAATTCGTTTTGCGTCCTCAGTGGCGGTCATTCGCGTTACTCCCCTCTTCTCCCAAAAACTCCTCCATCGTGGCGGATGTCTGCGATCGTATCCCGGTTCGTTTGAATACGTGAAGCACCGTTTTTGCAATAATTTGCAAATCTATGGAAAACGAGACGGTATCGACATAGGCGACATCGAGCGCGAATCGCTCAGGCCAGGAAAGGAGATTTCGTCCGCTCACCTGGGCCAGTCCAGTAATTCCGGGACGAACCTCGTGACGACGAGCTTGGTGGGCGGAATAGCGCGTAAGATACTCCATAAGTAAAGGACGGGGTCCTACCAGGCTCATTTCGCCCGTAAGTACGTTTATCAGCTGCGGCAATTCATCAATCGATGATGCTCTAAGGACGCGGCCAAACTTACTCAGCCGCTCACCATCCGGCTTAAGCGCGCCGCTCTCAGCGCGAGTTTCATTCATCGTACGAAACTTTAAGAGGTAAAACGGAGCGGAATTTAGCCCGGGCCTAAGCTGAACGAAGAAGACATTGGAGAATCCGCCGAAGACACCACTCAGAATCCAAATTATGAAAATAACGGGTGAGAGAACCACAAGCAGCAGAGCCGCTACGACGACGTCAAAAATTCGCTTGCCTGCTTTTCGGTAAAACGACAAAGATCACCTCACTTCACATCCGAATATGCGACATCCGTAGCGGTGATGAAAGGGACTCAAAAGTCCGTGAATGCACTTCTCCATTCGTTAGCTAACTGGTCGGCAGTTAAAAAGCTCGCTGCGTATTTAACTGCGTTTTCCTGCTTTACGTTAAGCTCATCGCTAGGAAGTGAAAGTGACCGAACCAGCTCTGCTAAACCTTCCGAGTCTCCGTTTCTAAGTGACCAACCTAAGTTATACTCAGTAACTAAACGAACTAAATCGGAATCCGGCTGCGCTACTACGATTATGGCATGCCCCGCTGCGATCGCGCTCCAAACCTTACTTGGAAACGAGACGGTCTCAGCCCCGGATTTTAGCGTGACGATGGAGACCCGACACTGGGACATTAATTCGGACCAAGTTTTAGATTCAAGTGGCTCGTGTTTGAGGATAAAATCCGCGTAATCGCTCGGAGCAATTTTTTCAGCGTGCGCACCACGAGCAACGATATGAACTGTGGGATTTCCTGTCGCTGCCGGTTTAAGTGCGAGTAACTCTAAGGAACGGCGCACAGTATCGGAATCGTGAAGTGGTCCGATATTTCCGGAATATACGATTGCGACTAATTCCGATTGCGATCGAGTTGCAGAATGGTTTGCTGCCACTAGTTGTAGTTCTTCAGAAGGACCTAAACACACTACCGCCGATGCTATAGGTGCATATCGCTGCTCGGCATGGGCTTTTAAGCTCTCGCCCAGGAAAACAGTTCTATTAGCTAACCTCATCGAGAAAGTAGTGCTGGCGCGAAGGATTCTAGCAATAACCCCACGCTCGATCATAACCTCGCCAGCGATCAATGCATCTGGATATAGATCCAATACGAAAAAGCACGTTTTGATTCCTCGCAGCTTGTTAATCAAAATTACCGGAAACGGTAAATACCAAGGATTAGTCGTTACGACGTCGATAGCTTCGTTGCATGCAATTCTGCGAAACGCGCGATTGCACAACACAGAAACTGAAAATTTTATATCTATAAAGTGACGCAGCAACCCTCCCGCAAAGCGCCTGCGTAGCGCTGAATATTCCGAGATTGAGTGCGCACATAAAACAGATAAGGAAATTCCCTGTTGCTTCAACGCGGCGATCAAAGAAGCCCCAATAAAGGGCGGCATAACGGAGCTAATCACCGTCAAACTAGTGGTTGCCCCGCTATCAGAAGTAGCTTTCTTCATTGGCTGCCCTTCTACCACTGGCGCCTAAGCAGCCGATAAACCCTGCTACGTAGCGCAGCCCGACCTGAATCTACTAGCGCAAGCCGCCAACTAAAGAGTGTGGCACCGGAGGCCAACGCTATCGACACAAGAATATTCAAAAGAGTTATACTATGTCCCACTCCAGAGTTGGTCAGAAGCGCTGCGGATAAGAAAGTGACCAATAAAATGACAGGACCAATCACGTCGTCTTTTACTTGTTCCGTATCGTGCGAAGCTGACAAATTCTCGCTCACCTTCAACTTTACGATCCAACCAAATAAGAAGTTAGCCAAACAAATACTCAGGATGACTCCGTTTAGTCCGAATCGAATGGCCGCTATAGGTGCGACTAATGCAAGCAATATAGCGCATCCTGTTTGCGATAACGCCTTTAGACGAATCGCTCCAAACCCGTCTAGCAGCACGCTATCTACCCGCGCCCAAAGTTGGAGTGCGATGAGAGTTACGCATCCCAGCGCCGTAATCACACCCGCTCTATGTTCAGCTCCAAGCCACGCACCGATGAGCGCATCGTTAAGGGCTATGATCACAGGCCCAACCAAACACAGCAGCAACAAGGCTCCTGCGTGAAGCTCGTTACGTGCATTCGATACCCGCACATAGTCCCTATTTGATAATAGTTTTAGCATCCCAGCGTTTCCGCTACCGAGCAACGAGGAAACGAGCTGAAATACCGCTCGACTCGTAAGGCTTGCAATTCCGTACACAGCAGCGATTCGTGGCCCCAAAAGAAACCCGATGATGAGAATGTCTGCGAATCCGAGAAAGAAACCGGAGATCGCTGACAAACTCAACCACCCAGAAATCCGCACGAACGCTACGTGATCACCAGGCAGAGGCTTGGCAAGAGCTACCCATGGCAAGGCGCGGATACAAATAACGAACTGAGCTACGCTGCGCCCTGCCCATGCACTGACCGTCACAAGCGCAAGTGCAACTAGTCCCAACCCCTGTTCTAGAACTATGACCGAACCTATTAATCCAGATAAAACCCATAGCAGTGAATTAATCGTGCCGGCGTACCCCATATTGTGGGCGGCCAAAATATTACTCGGAATCGATAAAACCCGGTCGATAAAAAACCCTACGAGTAAAACGATAAACGTAGTGCGCACCTCAGAGAAATGCTCAGGACCAACGGATACTAAATCTGCCAGATAGTGCGTGGCGAAAAATCCGAGAAGAACAAAAATTGGGAGGCTACAAACAGAATACGAAACAGCGGTGGCGATTAATCTCTGCTTCTCAGCGGTATCAGAAGTGGACGATTGTCGATTTGCCAGAAGATACTTCAACGTACCAGCAGGACGTAAATCACCTAGGGCAAGATACGATACCAATTGTTGTAGCATTCCCCAGGCGCCGAAAAGCTCAGCACCAACTCGGGCAAGCATTACAGGGGTTAGAATAAACGAAGTCGCAGCGCGGGTAACTGTTAGGAGTATCTGACTGGCAAACGTCAATCCCGCGGATTTCGTTAGCGATGGCCCAATACCAAGGGATCCACTACCAGGGGGCCTCGCCCGAGAAGTGTCTGCCAGATTAACCTCATCTTCACCTTGGATAGTTGATTTATCGATCTCCTTCATTCTAGCGACGGGTCAAAATTGCAAATGGTTCCTCAAAAATATCTCGCCTCTATCGAAATAGATACGGCCTAATTGGCTTAATTGGAAACAGTATGGCGCGCACAAGTCTCGCCCAGGCTCTATGATTAAAGGGAAACCGGAACACAAGGTTCATAGCAACAGCCAACGCTGAGCAAGGGTTGCAATTTAATAGTTCCAAGTCTGCAGCCATAGCGGCTCGTTCAAAATCAATATCCCATTTTAGCTGTTCAAATTCTGCCCAATTATCAATTTCGTAATCGCTTTTAATGCTGTTTAACTGAAGCAGGATTGAGTCCCGGTTCGACAGGTCCCTCGCAGCTTTAGCAAACAACCGTTGCATTAAAAAACTTACCACCGAGCGGGCCGATGAGTGTTTTCGCAGATAATAGAGTGGCTCCATGACAAGGCCGATTCGGGATCTTGATGCAGCCCTAACGAGAATCTCGTAATCTTGCGCAAGCCGAAAACGCTCATCGTATGGCCCAATTTCGCTCAGGAATTGTTTTCGAAAAACGAGAGAGCCGTGCGCAACGGGATTAACCTTCGTTAGTTTCGACATACTAAAAGCGTTCGGAGCGATTCGCTTTACCCAAAGTCTTTCTCCCACTCCGTTACAGATCGTTGCAAAAGATCCTACGATTCCACATTCTGGGTGATTTTCTAGAAACCTTAACTGGCTTTCAAGACGTTGTGGGGCTGACCAATCATCAGAATCCTGGCGGGCGATAAATTCAGCGCTGCAATGTTTTAATCCGATATTCAATGCCTTAGTCAGTCCGAGGTTTTCTGTAGAAATAAGTTTGATACGTCGAGTAATCTCGGAGTAGCGTTTGAGGATCCCTCGAGTTTCTTCAGATGTTGAACCGTCATCGACGATAACCAGCTCTAACGACTCTACTGTTTGCGTCAAAATCGATTCGATCGCTTGAACTAAAAATGTCGGCTTTTCGTCGTGTACGGCCATCAATACGCTAACTCTCGGTGAACGATTGGATTGGGGGGTGGCGAACCGCATTTTATTGAACTCAGCCATCATAGTTCCGGACCCCGCGGTTGAGTCGACGATCCAAGGCCCCTCAATTCGGCGAGAACGCTGCGGTACTGGCTTAAGCACCAACCCTCTCCCCCAATCATGCGCAAGTCTAATCAGCCCTCGAAGGAGCGAGGATCCTGCAAGCATCGACGCAAAAAGTCGTATAGAAAGCGGAACTTGGGCCGTCTCCCGTGATGCAAGAGCTTTTAGTCGGCCCGGGTCATCAGTACGTATCGCATCTCTGAGCTCTCGCTGTGCGGTGGAGAATACCTGTGACGGTGGAAAGCTTCGTGTAGCATCGCTAAGAATATTGGAGACCGATTGTTCATATTCAGCATCGGCAATTTCTACCCCGATTTGTCGATCTTTGTGAGTAGCATAAATAAAATCTCGCAGACTGCGCTGCGCCGCCAAATTTCGAAGCGATAGCCCTGATGAATTTACACGATAGAAATACAGTTCTCTAGGGATTACCCCGAAATCACCGAACTTCATGCATCGCAGCCACAAATCGAGATCCTCCCCGTGCCCCCCACGGTAAACTCTAGATAGCTGCGATAATGCTGAGCGCCTAATCATTACACTTCCGTGCACTATCGGATTTAGGCCACGTTCGAAGTCCTTTATTAGTAGGCGATTCTTAGTTGACGGTCTAAAACTTAGGTAACCTTCTCCTTGCTCGTTTACAAATCGTACCCATGAACAACACAAGACACAGTCACGGTGATTGTCCAAATATCGCACCTGCTCTGCGAGTCTCAGAATTTGCGAAGTATCATCCGCATCTTGACGGGCGATGAACTCACCGCGCGCAGCAGCTACAGCACGATTAAGACTTGGAGTAATGCCAGTTGATCCATCCGATATAACTACTACGCGCGGGTCGATACGTTGATATTCCGCCAAAATCGCAGCGGTCTCATCTGTTGAACCATCCTCGACTATAATGAACTCAAAATTTATAAGCGACTGAGCCAGAATCGATTCAATAGCCGCTACTAGCGGTCTTCCGCCGTTACGAACCGGCATAATAACCGAAACCAACGGTAACGAGGTTACGCCGTTAGTCATCGACCAGCTCTTTAAAGATCGATTCATGCGCCTTTATAAATCGAGGAATTGAGAGAGCTTGTTGGGCTCGAGTTCGCGCTGCTATTTGAAAGCGCGCATACTCATTCAAAATCGCTGATGCGGATTCCGATATTTGTTCCGGTGCGGGATAATTTTGATTCTCCCACGATTCGGATACCACTATGCCAATTCCGGCATCCCCTACTATTTCAGCGCAACCGCCGGAATCGGAATAAATCACAGGCAGGCCACACGCCAACGCCT
>JBGSNS010000309.1:0-4214 GCA_041739515.1 Bdellovibrionota bacterium | reverse complement strand
AAAACGCGAGGCCGAGGCCCCTGCCAACTCTCAGTCCAATGACTCCAGTGTCCCGGCGCATTGCTTCGGCCGCGAGACTTTGGCACAACCTCCTTGAAAACTTTCGCGTAAAGTTCGGGATCGTTCTGCTTGATGTGATCGTGCGCGATTGCGTACTGAAACTTGAAGTTGCCATTACCACGTTGGCGAAGGCCATCGGTTGGGTAGGACAATTGAATTTTCGTGCCCGCTACAATCCACTCGTCCAACTCAATCACTTTGACTTTGTTGTCGGGCAACTCAAACGTACGAACACGATCGCCAAGATGAACGCTCAATCGAATGGGATCGCCGTGGTAAGTTCCCGTTTCCTCTTCGTCGTAGACGTCGCGGTCGACCCCGGTGGCACGGATCTTGATGCGATACCGCCCGGTGGCCGGCACAGTCTCAAAATTCGTGAAGACCATCCGCGTCCGCATGTCATGAAAATCAAGCGAATCGGGATTTCGTCCGGGACCTTCGTCGCGTGGGCGCTGGGAAAGACTTGTCCGTATTAAGTCAGTTGACTGGACGACGTACCACCGCGTTTCAGGTCGCTCGCCGGAAAAGATCGCGCCGTCAACGACGTTGCGAAAGGCATCAATGTATTGATCCAGATGAAACTCGCTGATTCCCAAAGAATCGCCATGCGTGTCAAACCCATCGTGCAGCGTGTCGCCCAACAAATTCGCCATTGGCTGATGCGTCCCGACATCCTCAATCATCAACACATCAGCGACGCTGTTGGCGATTTCTCGGTTGTTCAGCCGTCGTGGCGGAACCCGTTTGGAGTCGTTCGTCAGGGTGTCGTAACCATTGATCTTGGATTGCAGAAATTTGATCAAGCGTTGACGCTCGGCGTCAGTGAGTTTGCTTTCTTCCGCGGGAGGCATCTCACCAAGTTCGACGTAATCGACACTCGCAATCCACAAGTCGACAGTCTCTTTGTCCGGGACTTGTCCCAGCGAACGCAGGCTAAAGTCGCCTTCGGGTTCGGCCTTGAGGTGGCACTTCCCGCAATTGGTCTTCATCAGCTCCCATTCGTCGGCGCCTGCATTGGGGCAAGCGATCGCCCACAGAATGACCAGTGAGACGATGGCGCTAGACGCGGGGGGCAGGCTACGTGGGGAACCTGCGGCCAGCGCCGTCGGCTCACGATGAATATTGTTGGAAAGCATCTTACGCCCACTCCAATCCAAATGTGCCGGTGCTCGTGTTGAACTTGTCTCGTTCGATGCCGAAGCGTTGCATCAACGTTACATACAAATTGCACAGCGGCATGTTGCTGCCGCTGGCACTTTGAGCGTCAAAGTGCCCCAGGTGCTTGAAGCCACCACCAGCAACCATAATCGGCAGGTTGCGATTGGAGTGCGTTCCACCGTAGCCCATGCCGCTTCCGAACAGGACGACCGTGTGGTCAAGCATCGATCCGTCGGCATTGGGTTCCGGAATCGCGTCCAGCTTCTTCAGGCAGCGTGACAATTGAGCGATCTGAAAAGACTCGATGGCCACCAATTCGGCGATGATGTCTTCGTTTTGACCGTTGTGCGTGCAACCGTGATAGCTCCGCGTAACGCCTTCGATGTCCGTGTACTTCAGTTCGTTCGGGAAGGCGACCGATGCGACACGTGTCATGTCCGTCTGAAACGCATAGGCAATCATGTCAAAAATCGCGTTGTATCGATTGTCAACCGTCACGTCAAAGCCGCTGAAGTGTTCCGAGATATCGAACTGAGGTTTATCTCGGTCAACCCAAAGCGTGCGATCCGAGAAGCTCGCTTCGAGTTCGCGAATCGAACTGGAAAACTGATCCAGCCGCGCCTTGTCGGATTGACTTGCCCGTTGTCGTAACTGGGAGAATTGACCATTCACGGCATCGAGAATACTGCCATTACGTTCGATGAGATCGCGACGAACCTTCTTTTCTTCCGGCGACAAATTCAGGAACAAATGGTCGAACAGTTTTTGAGGATCGGTGAACGGCTCCAACTCAGTACCGTTGGCCGTCCAGTTCATGCGAATGCCGCGTTCGAGTGCCGCGTTTACCGATGAATACCGAACCTGACCGCTCGTGTGTCGTGCGATGACCTGATCGACCGACATGTTCTTTTCTGGGTAAGCTGCGGCGTTCGCCGGCAGGACACCGCTGAGGAACGATACCTCACGGCCATGACCGTTGTTCATTCCATGGTCTGCGTGAGAAATGACCGTCATCCGGTCCTTCAGCCAATCAAGCGAATTGAGTGTGGGCGAGAGCGTAAAGTCCTTTCCAAAGTCCTTAGGAAAGAAATGCTCCGGATGAGCGCCCAGCGGGTTGCCGACAATCAGCAATCGAGTTGGGGTAACCTTGGGCGTGGCGTCGTCAGCCCCGTAGCTGAGCGACTCTAACAGCGGAAGCGTCAAGACACCGCCCAACCCCCTCAGCACATTACGTCGATTCAAATTCTCCACGATCGATGTCTCCCTTCCGAGTCTTTGGATTTAATCCGTCTACTTATTCACCGACGGGCGTGAACCTGCCGGTATTTTTTGCTTGATACTACTGGATGCCAAATTCCAGCACCGGCCCCGCCGATTCGGGATGCGAGTCGCTGGCAAACGCATGCACCAGTCCCGGCCCTTCGCCTTCGACTTGTCCGGTTTCTCTGACCAGAATCAGCGTGATTGGCTCGTCACCGTGTGTCTTCAGAAAATTCAACAGCTCGTCCCCTTCAATCCCGAAGACGCCTCGTTGCCGACTCCGCGGAATCTCGAACGTTCCCAGCAAGAGACCGTCTTCCGGCGCCGGAGCGTCTGCCCACAGGCTGTCCATGCTCCAATTGCGTTTCGCTTCGTTCGTCAGCCCGTAGACTCCGAATCGATTGGACTTTGGAAGGCGATTCGCAAAACCGATGCCGCTGGGGATCAGGTTCAGACGCAACCTCGCTGTCGTCACCTGATTCCAATCGACCTCTGATAAATCGAACGAAAAGAACGATCGTCGATCCTGAGTTCCGGTTTCGGTGCGTTTGACCATCAACATGTCTGGATGCAACCGCTTGCGGCGGTTGTTATTGCGGACAACCGACGTCGCACGACCACCCGAACCAATGCGGATGACCTGATTCGATTGATCGAGCGTACGTTCAGGAATGTTGCCCTCAAACGTTACGAGCTTCTCTTTCGCAATCGAGGCAGACTGCTGGTCGGTAAGCCGAACTTCTTCACCTGTGGAAGAAAGGTGGACGGAGATTTCACCTTCTATGACTTCAAAATCGGATGCTTTTCCATCACCGGCAACGTTGACCGCAAATCGAGTTCCGTGGTCGACGACATAGCCACTGGGTGTCTCCAGGACGAATCCGACGGCAGGCTCCGGCACACTCACCATCGCAGCACCATCGATCAACTTGCCTCGCATTCGGGAAATCAGCATCAGTTGCGCCGGAGCTTCCAGCACCACCTCGGCACCGGAATCAAACCGAATCGTGGCGATCCCTGAGATCAGCTTCATCACTCCCGGCGAGAGTTCTGAGCCGGGCGTCGTCGGTAACGAACTCTCCCATGCCGCGTTCTCGCCAGACGCCAGCGTCGCAACGGGATCCGGATTATTAGGCACCGACACCGAAACGACGGTAAAGACAAGTAGCGCCGCAATGCTTGCCAAAACGCCAACCCAAAGCAGCATTGATGCCTGAGAACTGTTTGCCTTCGATGAAGGGATCGAGACAGGTTCGGCTGCTCTCTCAAACGCAACCTCGCGGAGTCCAGTATCCATCGCAGCTGCCTGGACGTACTCGCGGCGCAGCCCTTTATCCTCGGCCATCAGACGGTCAAGTTTTTGCACTTCCGCCTCGGTGGCTTCACCTAGCAAGTAGCGATGAATCAATGTGCGAGCATCCATCTCAAGTCGCCTCCGGTTCGAGTTGTCCACGAATGCAGCTCGCAAGTTTTTCACGCAATCGCCCGAGCAACTTGTAGAGTGCGTTAACAGATTTCCGGCCCTGCTGAGCCAACTGCTTGACTCTTCCGTCGCCTGCATAAGGCGCCAGCAAGAGTTCCTGATGCGGCTCAGAGAACTGAGTCAAACAGGCTGCCAACGCACCACGAATTGCAGCGAACTCCTCTGCGTCCATTGCCTCCGCTTCATCGGCAATCAGGTTCAGAACCTCGTCGCTCAACACATGCCGATCACGGCGTACCGCGCCAATCGCAGA
>JBGSNS010000295.1:0-17644 GCA_041739515.1 Bdellovibrionota bacterium | reverse complement strand
GGGCTTGATCAGGCGCGCGGGGATGTAGTGTTAATTATCGACGGCGACTTACAAGATCCGCCGGAATTACTGCCCAAGATGTTGGAGTTATGGCGGGCAGGAAACGATGTCGTCTACGGACAACGCAGTTCGCGTGCCGGGGAGACAGCGCTGAAGCGTTTTCTGGCGTTTTCGTTTTATCGTTTGATTTCACGCATTACCGGTGTGGTCATACCACCTGATACCGGTGATTTTAGGTTAATGGATCGACGTGCACTGAACGCGCTATTATCGCTTAAGGAGCGCCATCGCTTCGTGCGCGGAATGGTTTCATGGATCGGATTTAAACAGGTCCCGATACAATACGAACGCCCTGCGAGGTTCGCCGGCGAATCGAAGTACCCGTTTCGAAAATCTTTAAAACTCGCATTCGATGCGATTACGTCGTTTTCATACGCGCCGCTTCGGTTGGCGTCTTATCTTGGAATTGCAATTTCAGCGCTCGCGTTTATGTATATCGCAGTGGTTATCGTGTTGAAAATTCTTGGTGTGAATTTCCCAGGGTATACATCGCTCATGGCATCTGTATTGTTGCTCGGAGGCGTTCAGCTGATCGTTCTTGGGATCATCGGAGAGTATGTGGGTAGAATTTTCGAGCAAGGGCAGAATAGACCGCTGTACCTGGTCGAGTCAGTACGTGGGGAGCCGTTGCTCCGTAAAGAGGCATGATAGCGGGTAATATTCCTTCGAATAGTTCTACTCGTTCGATCGCGGTAATCGGTGGTGGTTTTACCGGGCTTGCCGCGGCATACGATCTTGCGCGCGCTGGTCATCAGGTGACGGTATTTGAACAGGAGAGGGCACTTGGTGGACTCGCGGGAGTTTTCGAACTCGCACCGGGAATCTTTTTGGAACGTTTCTACCATCATTGGTTTGGATCTGATTTGGCGGTGCTTGATTGGTTACGAGAAATCGGGCTTCAGGATGATCTAATCTCCGCTCCTACAAATACTGGATTATATTTCGCTAATTCAATCTTTCGCTTGTCGTCGCCTCTGGATTTGCTCAAATTTACACCGCTGCCATTCGTCGATCGTATTAGAACTGGACTTATGGCTCTGGCGGCTAGACGTATCAACGATTATCGCGAACTTGAATCAATCAGTGCAAAAGATTGGATTGTGAAGATGGCAGGGCCCAAGTCGTACGAGGTAATTTGGGCGCCGCTATTAAACGGCAAGTTCGGTCGATACGCAGCCGATGTGTCGGCAGTATGGTTTTGGAATAAACTTAAGCTGCGTGGTTCGAGTCGCGGGAAGTCCGGAGAGGAGAGGTTGTTTTATGTTCGGGGCGGATTTAACCGTGCGTTGATTAGAATTAGTGAAGTGATGCAGGAGCTTGGGGTTAACGTGCGTCTTAATTCTCCAGTATCTGAAGTGGTAGTTGATTCAGGAAAAATCGTGGGTGTGCGCTCTGCTGCGGGCGCCGTCGAAAAATTCGACCAAGTGTTGGTGACGACTCCAGCTCCCATCGCTCTACAGATTTGCCCACAACTTACTGGGCCGGTTCGAGAGCAGCTCTCGAGTATTAAATTTCTCGGAAACGTGTGCTTGGTACTCGAATTATCACGATCTCTTTCCTCTACTTACTGGTTGAATGTCGCGGATCCCACGTTTCCGTTCGTGGGAGTTATCGAGCACACAAACTTTGACTCTCCTGAAGCCTATGGTGGTCGACACATCGCATTTTTGTCTAAGTATCTTCCGGTAGATGAGCCGCTGTTCTCGGCGTCGCCCGAAGAGATTATGCGTTTCACCGAGCCGCATTTAAAAAAGATGTTTCCGGAGTTTGAGAGTTCTTGGGTGACGGCGTTTCACGTCTGGCGAGAGCGATATAGTCAGCCATTGGTAACGAAACATTACTCACAACTGATCCCTCCACATCGTATGCCGATCGACGGGCTTTGGTTGGCTACTATGGCTCAGATTTACCCTGAAGATCGCGGCACCAACTACGCTGTGGCTGCAGGGCGAAGCGTGGCGAAGATGATGTTAGAGGGTTAATTCTTTCGGATATCTTGGTATTTGAATCGGCAGTTCGCGGTCCTCTGTCCTCTTTGTAATCAAGGGAATCAGCGATCGCGCTTAGTGTGTTCGGAGTTAATTCCCTTGAACTCATAGCGAAGTAGGGGTACGGATGGTTCGTCGTCGTATATTCACACCAGATCACTGAGGCGTTATGAAAATCAATTCGGCTCTCAATTTCCTCTTTATCGTAATGTTACTGTCCGTTGGTGCCGGTTCCGGGATTGCAGTGGCTGAGGATAGCGACGCGGAGATAGCCAAGAAACTCAACAATCCCATCGCAGCGCTTGTCAGTGTGCCATTTCAGTTTAACTACGATCAGAATATAGGAGCGGAGGAGCAAGGTGAGCGTTGGGTCGTCAACATTCAACCTGTCATTCCAATTACGCTGAGCGAAGATTGGAACGTGATTTCGCGTACTATTCTGCCATTGGTTCACCTGAGCGACGTTCCCGCTGGTAACGATGAGGATGGAGTTGGGGATGTGTTTCAAAGTTTCTTCTTTTCCCCGAAGGCACCGTCAGAAGCGGGCTGGATTTGGGGGATTGGCCCGGCGGTCCTGTTTCCTAGTGCCAGTGACGAACTCCTAGGGGCCGAGAAATGGGCCGCAGGTCCAACAGCGGTAGTGCTCAAGCAAGATAACGGATGGACCTACGGCGGACTTATGAATCAAGTGTGGTCGTTTGCCGGCGACGATGATCGCGCTGACGTGAATGCGGCGTTTATTCAACCGTTTCTGGCATATACCACCAAGACATTCACCACGTTCACGGTCAATTCCGAGTCGACATATGACTGGGAAAGCAGAGAGTGGTCGGCACCACTAAACCTTATGGGAACGCAGCTCTTCAAAATCGGTGATCAGCCGATGTCAATTCAACTCGGGGCTCGTTATTGGATGGATTCTCCAGATGGTGCGGCCGAGGGGTGGGGAGCACGAATTTCTTATACTCTCGTTTTTCCTAAGTGATTCAATTCGCTCTAGTGCTAAATTGTACAAGGCACACGAATCCATCACTGTAAGATCTGCTGCTACCAGATCCAACACTAGCGCACTTTATCGCTAAAAGGATTTTCCTGGTCTTGGTCTTGGTCAACGACGCTTCCTACTAGAACAGCGCGTAAATAAACGGCGACAAGGCCGACCCAGCAGTCGATACCAGTAATAACCCGACTAATAGGAATACGAACACCATAGGTGCAAGCCACCATGCCTTGCGTTGCCAGAGAAGGCTACCGAGTTGCGCTATCGTAGAAGAGCGTGAGGAGTTCGCCATATTCGCTCACACTTAACAAAGGGTGTTTAAATCTACAAGCACTAGAAATAATTTTCCGTTCTTGAGCCGGAGACCTAAGCGGCAACACTATTAACGACCAGCGCATCGCTGCTCGCTTGATCTTGAGCGGAGATAATTGAATCCACCTCTTGAATTAGAGAACCGATCGCATACGCCCAACAATACTGCCCAGCTTTTTTGCCGGTAAGCGCTTCAGCGATCTCTCCTTTCTCCTCAACTCGATGTTTAAGGAATAGTTGTCGTCCGTCGGTTACGAGCACCATATCGGCTGGGCTCTTGTAAAGTTTCGGCATTCGCTTGCGAAGGTAATCAATACCTCGGCGGAAACGGTTGACCGGAAGACCCTCAGCTTTCATGCGAAATAGCCAGCACAAAACAAGAACGTCAGCATATGTATATTTGTTTCTGCCACGAGCGATTTCGTCGCCGGTTGGTGGAACAAGATTTGTGCGCGCGTAGTAGTTGAGTAGCGCGAGCCCGATTTTTTCCTCGCCGGTTGTTAGCGAGCGTAGGATCGACTGGACCTGCTTCGCCGTGAACTCTCTTTCTAGAAAATATACCGACATATATTTCGACCAACACCAAATACGTTACAGCTATCCTACAAAGATCTCCGGATCTCTAAACCATCACTAACAAGATTCATTGAACGAAGAGCCTCGAGCTTTAAGTAGGCTAAATCGGGGGGCGTCACCATGTCAATCTATTGATTAGCGACCAATCCGATCGCATTGGGAACTAGGTCCTGTCCGTCTAAGGCTATGGGTTCGATTGCCGATGAGCTAAACCCTCGAAAGAACATCTGACTTGAGCCCCCACCATCTAGATTCATGGCATCTACGCAATCAAAGTTATCTATTAGAACATCCTGCAGCTGGCGCAGGCTAACCCCTCGAAGTCTCGATGATGTTGCGTAGAGTACCAAGGCACCTTGGCGATCGATGCACAGCCCGGAGCGCCTGGTAACTGAATCTCGTTCCCCTAATCCGCTCACTTTTTCCCCATCCTTGAGAAGTGTTGGGCCAGCTTGAAGCGCTGAAGTTACTCCGGCGATGTCGAAATCTGATCGGCTCATGATTTTCGGTTTGCCGCCTACTACGGCGAACACCGCGGTTAGTGTGTTGCTGCGTCGTTGTAGAGATTGGGCGATGATGCCACGCGATACGATTAGTCCTAGCGCTCGACCAAATTCATCAAAGAAACTTCCATTTACGGCGACGATAGCGCCGGCGCTGTCCGCTAAATACTTCACCGTCGAGCGTTGCGTCCCGATCTCGGATGCTTTTAGCACCGTTACTGAGAAGCTGGTAAGTGTGGAGCGAAAGGCGAGTAGCTCTGAACTAAAAATGGTCTTTCCTGGTAACGTCACCTGAGCTGACCACAAATCCGGCGCGACCAGGTTCCAATGCTTTGACGTAGGCGTAGTAATCGCTGGAGCCTCCCCCTCCGCAAGTCCCGGCTGGGAGAACGCAAAAGGTCCCATCGTGGCGGCGATTGCAAGCAACAATCTGGCGGTCGTACGGGCGGTGGTAGGGAAGGCTCGCATCATATCTGTGCTTGCCGTTGTAGAACTGATTTAGAAATAAAAAAAGCCGGTCAGGGGCATGACCGGCTATGGCGTATACATCGACCACCTCGCTACTCGCTGGATGGGCTCCATAGAGTTTTGCGGTCGATGTGGTATCCAATGCAAATATGAGCAAAGCGCGTGCCATCGCATATCCACCTGAGACTTCTTAGGTTTTTGGCATCCAACGTCTGATTTGTCACGCTCGGGAAAAATTTGCCGAGTCCTCGAATCCGGGCTGGCAAACATTTCCAGTTAGCGGATTACCAGTCAGGGCTTAGGGGTCGCGGGAGATGTATCTCGAAAGCCCCGACCACGAACCACCCGAAGTTTTTTGACGGTAAACTCCGATGGAGACCTCCATTTCACGACTTGAACTAGACCAGAATAATTCCCAACCAACAACGCGTCGAGAAAATCAACCTTCAACCTTCTCAAAAAATAAAAATATCCGGATGGGTTAAACGAAAGATTCATTGATTTCAATTTATATTGCGCTACTGTGGTCAAGTGGAAGGCGAAACTCTTAGATCTCGATTGGCAGGATTGTTACAAAAGAGTCGCAAGGCTGTCAGGCTGTATACTAATTTTGAAAAGCCCCAGTCTCATCCAGCGGGATATAGGCACCCCTCCGGATACAGCTACACTCATACAAGGTCTGCTCAAAATAGATTAGACGAAGCTTCGGGGTTTTTTAAATTTGATAAGTGGGGGAATGATTCCTCCGAAGGCGTTAGCGGAACTCGAGAGTCCGGTGTAGACGCTGCTAGTTTTAAAGCCCTACAGGTGGAGCTCACCTCGCTACAGCTCTCCCAATGGCAGAGTGTAAACACTGATCTTCAGCGACAAATTACAGCCATCCTCGATCGACCGCATAGTCGATTGTTGGGCAGCGAGACGGTCGAGATTCGAGATCGTTTTTACGGGATGTGGCGCGCCTACGAAGCTGACCTTCGTCAAAAGCAGATTGACTTAGCAGAAGCGGTTTCGCGCGGAGATTTTGTGAGAGCGGCGATACTGGCCAAAGCGACTGTGATGTTGAAGGCGCGTGAGCAAGCGGCGGAAGCGGCACAGCACGAAATACAGGTCATCGTTGAACGTTTTAAGCTGTGTAGTGGGCATGCGCCCGGGCTGGGTAGTGGGCATGCTCACTCATCGAGTAGTACGCAGCGTGGAAGCGGGGATCTAGAAACTGTTCTGCGTGATGAATTGATTAAACTTGAAGATCCCGTTTTGACAAATCACCCTACGGAGGCAAGTTCCAAATCTGGACCCGGACCCGGGCCTGGGGCTGGGGAGCAAGGCAGCGGTGGGCGAGTTCTTGCTAAAGTAATTCCGTTGCGAAGATCCGCTGGGAATTAAAAATTAAAGGGGAGCGTAGCTGAGCGATCCCCACGAATCCTGACTAATTTCCACCATAAAACACTAAGAACGCAATGGCATTGGTTCTACTTTGTGTTCTTAGTGTTTTGTGGGGAACAAAAACTTTGAACTACTCATTAGATCTCGGCTCAAACATCGTAAACAAACGTCACTCCTGATTCGATATCTGGATGAAGCGAGTGATGAACTGGGCAGGTGAGAGCAGTTTTTTCAAGCTTCGCGCGATCGTCTGCTGAGAGATGGGCCGGCATATGCAGAGTAACGGGCAACTTCCCGATGCGGCGAGGAGCTGCGTTCATTTCCTTATCCACTGAACAATGCGCGCCCTCTATAGAGATACCACCTCGTTCCGCTACGATTCCCATAACGGTCAACATGCATGCGCCTGTCGCCGCAGCAACAAGATCGGTGGGCGAGAATAGCAGCCCGTCCCCATTATTGTCCTTCGGCGCTGAAGTTGTGATCACAGCGCCCGACGGTCCGTGGATCAATTCGACTCGCTTATTGCCGATATATCGGGCAGTTACGTTTACCATGCGATAAACGCTATCTGGGTCGGATGCTACTCACAAGGGGGCCAATAATTCATCCAATCGCGTATATTCCGTTATTGGGGTGTGATTTTAAGTTAAGGACGCCCGATTGCATGCCGACAATTAACTTCGAGCGGGTGAAATTCTCGGACTCTCGGAGTATTTAGTGGATAAGGCTGACTACAAGATCCTCGTAGTGGACGATCACGCCCTTACGCGCGACATGGTGCGCATGATTCTAAAAGGCCTCGGATTCTCTGATGTGACGACCGCCGAGAACGGCGAAGTCGCATTCGAAGCCGTTAAAGCAAGCTACTTTGATCTAATAATTTGCGATTGGAATATGCCACGGTTCACTGGACTAGAGTTGTTGACGGCGGTGCGGACCGACAAAGATTTCGAAAGTACTCCATTCCTAATGTTGACCGCTGAAGCGTATCGAGATTCGGTGAAAGCAGCACTCGATGCCGGTGTCACGGACTACATCGCCAAGCCATTTACCGCAGGTGTGTTAGGTGAAAAGGTGCTAAAGGCCTTGAGCATCCAAAAGTAATCATCCGTTCATTCGCCCACTTTCCGAATCCCACGAGTATTCTCTAGAACCCTTGTCGCAACTCGCTCGTCCTGTGAATCCACTCGTGGTTGCTGTAACCGCCACGCTTACACAAGGTGAGAGCGCGCGGATTCCTGGAAGTTCAGCGCATTCATCATCATCGCACGTGAGGTACCGTTCGAACTCCAAATAGTAAGCCTCTTCCGCAACGACTAGCGACATTAAGTCGCTGCGAGCCCGTTCGTCGTAGGCGCGGCGCGTATAATCCCGGTATTTCGGAATCGCGATCGAGCTCAATATGCTTATGATCGTAAGTACCGTGAGTAACTCAAGAAGTGTGTATCCGTGTTGTGATTTTTCCATACTGCTGCGGTAATCGCACCAATTAGGAAAATGTTGTGTGCTCTAGACTAAATTACGTTAACCAACTTTTGGCGTGCCTTTCAAAGCGGAAGTAGGAAACTTTTTTAGCAAATTAGACTGTGCTCCGTCCCGGATCGTTTCCGCGAGAAGCTCGTATCTGCGCAATACCGATAGATCAGTTGAGCGCACCACGATATTTGTTGGACCAGCAGCCCCTTCTTGAATTTCCACGATCTCTAACGACTCAAGCATTTCAAGCGCTCCGGCGAGATTACTCTGCGACCCGGCTTCTGTACGAGAAGGAATCCCACTCGTTCGATAAGCAGCTGGTCGAAACTCCTCTTGAGCACTAAAGACGAAATCTTTGTAAATTAGGGAGGTTCCCGGTTCGCACCGCAAGGCAGCCAATCGTTCGCCTAACCAGAGCATGCTCTCAATCGAGACCAGCACTAGACTATCGAGTCCTAGTTCCATGATCGAATCATCTATCAGCCAACTCTCATCGATCCCGGATTTCCTTGCCAATCCCTCCGACGCCAAAATCTCTAGCATCCCCACCACTGCTTGTGTGAATTCATCTCGGGTTCCGAGCAAAAATTCCCGTTCAAAAGCGCTATGCAGCAATCCGATCGTTTCCAATAGTGGAGCCGAGGACAGCCGCTGGGCGGCGGCAGCAACGGCGAGTGGGAAAAAGACGTGCTGCGAAGAGTTGCGATAAAAATCCGCCCGGTATCGCTGGGCCCCTGGAATGTAAACGATCTCGTCATGAATCACTTTACGCACATGAAACAACGTCGAGCGCGCCTTTGCGACGGATCGCAATGCTTCCGGGCGCTCTAGGAATAGTTCAAGTGTGTGGGTAAAGGCTCCGAGTTCTGCATTTTGTACGCGCGCCAGTCGAGCTATGCGGGCTAAGATTAACAACCGCGATCCCAGTTCTTTGATACTCAGCCCATACCGCGGGGCTGATAGCAATGCGGTGCAAATAAGTCCTGAAAGACTGATGCTCGACTGTGATCTGAGTCTCGTAGTTAGTGCATTGGCGAGTTCTTTAACGACGGTTCGGGTGTCAGGCTTTATCTTTGTAGATCTAGGCTTAGTCGTTTCACTTTGCACCGCACCGTCTTGCATCACTCGATTGAGCATGTTCGAAAGCGAGAGCGGGCGTCCGAATTGCAAGACCACCTCGCCGTAGTTTCGACGAAAGACGCGATGCAAACTTAACAGATCGCGAAGACTCTCGGATTTCTTTTTAATTCCAGTATTTTCCTCTGCCAACGAGCGTTCTTCGACGACGTTCTCGTAAGAGATAGAGACCGGTATGAATAGAAGCTCACGACGAAGCCCTTTTACACAAGCATCGACCATGACGTTTAGTAGTCCTAGCTTTGGGGAGCGCATTCGGCCGCTGCGGCTACGTCCCCCTTCGATAAAAAACTCTTGAAGATGTCCTCGTTTCGTTAAATACGAAACGTATCGCTTGAGAACCAAGGAATGAACGCGATCGTTGCGAGCGTTCCGCTTTACGAAGTACGCCCCGAGGCTGCGAATCATCGGCCCGACCGGCCAGAAACTAAGATTAAGGCCAGCGGCAACGAGGGGAGTGTTGAGTCTTGATTCGTAGAGTACCGAGCCTACAAGAATATAATCTAGATGACTACGATGCATCGGCACCAGCACAACCGCGGCGTCGCGCGAGGCGTCTATGAACTGATTCATGCCAACGACCGTCACTTCGGAAAATAACTCTCTAATGATCCAGCGCGCTATGGCTGCGCACACTGTGAATAGCCACCGCACTGGATTGGCACTTATGGTGCGAAACTCCTTGCGTGTTAGGGATTGAGCCTGCTCACGAGAGACTCTGAGCTTTTGGCTCAATAGTCCAAGCTCGCGCTCGTACTCCGGGCCACTCAACACCTGGTCCTCCTGCAATCGTTGCGATTGAAATTGAACACCGCGAACGAGTCGCAATGAGCGTGACCTCTCAACTTTAAGTAGCCTTACGACCCTGGACACCGACAACTCGGCGGCGGCCTCTACCACGAGGGGAGTGCCGAACATGATCGCGGATCTTCTCCGAAAAATTAAAAACTCTAACGAACGAAAAACGCCGAAGCGATAACGTGGATTCGAACGGGAGGGACCTCGGCGCTCAAAAATTTCCACTGAAACAAGCACGTGAGGTGATTCGTGAGTAATTAGTTTCGAAAGCGTTACTTGATCGTTCCAGTCAAGCCAGGAGAACTGAATCTCACCAACTGGTATAGGTGTGCCTGCATACGGGAGTAAATGGGATCGGCCGCTATTATTTTCTTTCTCTGCTCTGATTTTTAATCCGTTGGCCTTGGCAAGTGCATCCGCGAGCGCTGCCATGACGATCCCGCTCCCGGGAACCACTAGCGTGACGTTTGATGACGTAGGGAGGTTCTGCTCTTGAAGTTTCGCATGCAAGTCAACCGGCAGTGGCGCCTTGCGCATTAAATACGAAATGAGCCCGGTAATAGCGCCTTTGAAAAACACACCGGCAGTCTAGCGGAGAGTACGGAACTTCTCAAAGGGAACCTTTTGAAAGGCGGCATTGGCGGCGTCGTGAAAGATTGCATCTAGCTGGGCGCGGTACCCGAAACGGCGCCATGAGCTTGCACGTCCCTCAAGTGGAATAAACTGATTTGTGCTGGTGTCGACTAAATTTGCTGAAATACGCGCGGAAACGTAGCGGATGAACAATGCGTCGTTAGCTGATACATCAAGCTTTACAACGTCGAAGAATAAACGAGGGCTTTCGCACGAAAGTTTGAGCGCGATCCCTCTCCTCGCGGCGTTTATTGCGAGTTCGCTGAAGAGGCGATGCTCTGACTCTATCCCGCCATCGATAATGCCGAGGGGGAATACGAGAAGCCCGAACTGATGTCCAAGTGTTGCTGGAACGTTACGCAGGCAGATCGAGACACTCGGCAAAGCTGATAAGCCTTGCTCCTCAAAAGTTGGCTTTGAAAAAGCATTAGGCGAGAGCGCAGTGTGAGAACATCCCAGCGCGAATAAAACAATGGAGGCTAGGAGAGCTCGAACAAAGCAGATCTTCTTAGAAGTCACTGAGTGATGCTAGAATTATATGGTGAAGGACGACAAGCTAAATCAACCTAACGCTCAATCGGTTTCTTCGACGGCTAAGGAGTCCGATTCCAATATCGAACTTGGATTGGCTGAGGTTGTGAATGGTGCCGGATCAGGTGCTTCCGTGGGAGGTGCCAAAAAATCTGGCTCAGCCGATCCTCTGCAAGCACTAGCTGATGCAGGTGATTATCGAGCGCTACTTAACGCGGTAGAGCCCCTTGTGGAAGCCGCTGCTCCTGATTCACTCGATGCGGCCAAGGTATGGTGGCTTCGAGCGAGTGTAAAACTTGAGACACCAGAGCAGTTTCTTCTCGGTGCGATATCCGAAGTGAGCTCGAGCTCGATTCCACGTAACGGGAAACTAGGGGTTTTGGTGCGGGAGAGCTTGGTTGATCTACATTCGGCTGGAGCTGTACTTCTAGCTAGTGAATTGACCCGAGTGCTCGACGCTTCGTTCGCGCCCACCGCGCTCTCTGGGGGCTCTACAGTTTTCGCGGACCGTGGCACATCGGAGTCACAAACATCCTTCGAGGATAGATCCATGACCGCCGCTGCGGCGGGAGGTTCCTCCGTCCGTGCGCTTGGTAGTGATCGCGAACGAGGCTCTAGTTCGAGATCGAAGTGGATGGTCGCTGCTCTCGTTTTTCTCGTGGTTAGTGGGAGCGCGATCTTAATTCAGCGTCAATTTCGGAAGAATGGAGAAGTCGCACTTGCAACGCTCGGGATTCCCATGGATTCGTCGAGTTCAGTTTTGGCACCTCCAGCATTGCCGCCGGTCGTTGCTCCGTCCGCGTTGGATAAAGTTTTGGGCGCAATCGAGGGGGCGCGGAGCCCATCAAAGGACGCCGCGACTGGGGGTAATTCGAAGGTGTCGCCCAAAGCGAGTGGAACAGACGGTTCCAAGAGCGGTATCGTCACACCTCCGATAACGACCGCGATTAATTGGGACGGTCCAATAGAACCAGCAGAGGTCCGTGAGGCAATCGCCTCAGGTGATCCCGCTAGTAACCTTACCCAGCAAGATGAGAATACGGCGCGACGATTATTTGGCGACCCGCCACCAATTACTAAGTCTTCGCCCACCGAGGTTTTTCCGCCATCCGATCGCGATTTTAGCCGAAGCCGTACCGGCCGCCGAACCCTGGACAGCATGGTTGAATATCGCGCCGTGGTGCGTACCATTGCTTCCCGAGAGGCTAAGTTTACGTCACCACGCGTCGCAGTATTAGAAGAAGGAGATCATGTGTTCGTTGATCTGGTGGATGGGCCATTTCTCCGTGTCCGGCTACCGGACGGAGGAAGTGGCTTCGTGTTGTCGCAGGATATGGAGGAGGCGACGGATTAGGGCCGCGAGGCTGAATTTGGGCGGTATCTGAGCCAGCTTTCGACTTAATATCGGCTTCTAGGGGGGGGCCGGCTTGAAAAGCGGCTGTTTCCCCGCTATTGTACCGGTGCTTGTTGGTGGGTGGTCCACTCTTGATAACCCATTTGAGGGCACGTTAATTTCAAACAGGAATATTCTTAATTATGGCGCGTATTACCGTTGAAGATTGCCTTCAGTATGAAAATAATCGATTTGCATTGGTGTTACTCGCTTCGAAGCGGGCCAAGCAGATTTTGTCAGGTTCTCAGGTTCTAATTACCGAAAGCAAGAACAAGTCTATAGTAACTTCGCTTCGTGAAATTGCTGCCCATAAGGTGCGTTTCATGACCGATGCTGAGCAATTGGCTGCGGAAGCGCAACGGATAAGCGACGCAGAGGCGGCTAAGCAGGCGCGAATTGATTCAGCCAATGCTGCTGCTGCAGCCGCATTAGAGGCTAAGGCGGCGTCTGCTGAGGCATCTACTGGGGCGGAGTCTACTGAGGCTAAACCAGAAGCAGCTCCTGATGCCGCCGCAGGGGTGGTTGCGGATGAAGAGACCGATATGTCTGTCACGCAGAACGGCTAGTCCTAATTAGTTGTTAGTTATCTAGTCCTAGCGTGAAAGGGCGGAGGTTCTTTCCGCCCGCTTTCGGTGACGTTTCCGACGCATTCATCGACTATGCGGGTTCTGCATAATATCCTATCGTTGAGGTTCATATTTGGGCTTTATGGACACCGATAGTTCAGTCAGCGAGTACTCACTTAAGGCGCTTTGTGATGCGGTGTCGAAGTATCACCCGCGACCTGACCTGGAGCTGATCGAAAAAGCATATGTCTTCGCCGAGAATGCACACCATGGGCAAGTGCGCGCGTCAGGAGAACCGTATTTCTATCACCTAGTCGCCACTGCGCATCTTGCGTGTAGGCTTAAGGTTGATGTGCCGACCATCGCCGCCGCACTTTTACACGATACAGTTGAAGACTGCTCCGTAACCTACGACGAGTTAAAATCGAAATTCGGTGAAGAGATCGCAGATCTCGTGCAGGGGGTTACCAAGCTTACTCGCACCGAATTCGAATCTCGAGAGGAGCAGCAAGCGGAAAATTTTCGCAAAATGCTTCTCGCAATGGCGAAAGATATTCGCGTCATTCTAATTAAACTCTGCGATCGTTTGCATAACATGCGCACGCTCGAGTCGAAGTCTGCAGATCGACGGCGGTTAATTGCATCGGAGACTCATGAGATCTACGCACCGCTCGCCAATCGTCTGGGTATCAATTGGTTAAAATCGGAGCTTGAAGACCTATCGCTCAAGCATCTTCACCCGGACATCTATCGACAAATCATCGAGCGATTTCAGGAAGAGTCGCGAGATACAGAAACTTATCTTAAGGAAACGGAAAAAGAGGTAGAGAAGGTGCTCACCGAAGCAGGAATATCTGCATCGGTGTCGGGTCGGGCTAAACACGCTTACTCTGTGTGGGCCAAAATGGAACGCAGCAATATAGGGTTTGAGGAAGTTCACGACCTTATAGGATTTCGCGTCATAGTTGCCTCTCTGCGAGCGTGTTACGAGGCGCTCGGCGTGATTCATGCAACGTGGCGACCCGTTCCGGGACGATTCAAAGATTATATAGCGGTGCCTAAGCCGAATATGTATCAGTCGTTGCACACAACCGTCATCGGTCCTGACGGGCGCAGAGTCGAAGTCCAGGTTCGAACCGCGGAGATGCACCGCATCGCAGAGGACGGAATTGCTGCGCATTGGCGGTACAAGGAAACCGGCCGGGGCCTTGAGAGCTCGACCTTCGACTTGCAGTGGGTGGCTGAACTGGTCGAGTCGCAAGCTTACTTGAAGAATCCTGATGAGTTTATCCAATCAGTAAAGAGCGAACTATTTCCGAAGGAGGTGTTTGTATTCACGCCGAAAGGGGACTTGTTGCGTCTCTCATACGGATGTACTCCGTTGGACTTCGCTTACGCCGTTCACACCGACGTTGGACATCGTACAGTTGGCGCGAAAATTAACGGCCAAATCGTCCCGCTCGATTATCATCTTCGCAACGGAGACACGATTGAAGTTATTACGCAGAAGAATCAAGTCCCTCACAAAGATTGGCTGCGATTTGTAAAATCAAGCAAAGCGCGTCAGCGTATTCGGGCATTTCTAAAAGCCGAGGAGCGCGCCAGTGCGCTCGTTACAGGGATGGAGCTACTTACCAAGGAGCTTCGTAAGGTTAAGCTTAGCCTAAAGAAATTGGAAAAAGAGGGCGCGCTATTGAAGATCGCCCAGGACTTTGGCCATAAAGGCGAAGGGGATCTCTACGCTGAACTTGGATATGGCAAAATAGCTATACCGAGGGTGCTGGCGAAGCTCTTACCGGAAGATCCGACAACTAAACTCACAAACGAACAGGCAGCGAAGAATGATGAAAACTCACCGATGCGCCGAATTTTTAAGCGGGCTGCCGCTACGTCCCGGCAGCGAGTCGGCGTTATCGTGAGTGGGTTTGACGATGTAGTTGTTCGATTCGCCAAATGTTGTGAGCCGTTGCCAGGAGATCGAATCGTTGGATTTATCTCGCGAGGGCGAGGTGTGACTGTGCACTACGCTGAATGTCCGATGTTGCTGAATGGTGATCCGTTACGACGAGTAGATGTGCATTGGGATTTGGAGACTCGCCACGCAAGACGGGTGCTTATCACGGTTCACTCACAAGACCAGATGGGACTTCTCGCGAATGTTAGCCGCGCTATCACCGAAAGTGGAGCAAACATTAATTCAGCACAGATTCGAACTACAGAGCGAGCAAAAGCTACTAATTCGTTCGAGATGACGGTGAATGATGCCGCTCATCTCGAAAAGATAAAACGCGCAATTGAGGCGGTCCCTGGTGTTATTCGAGTAGAGCGGGTAATTCATCTAAGTGAGCATGAATAAGGGCGCAACTTTTAATTTAAGATGGTTGGGGATTTTCTTAGGGATATTGCCCCTTTTATTTTTGGTTCCCATTGAATCGATGGTCGATTCAATCGTTGTTTCAGCGCAAGCCCAAACGCACACCCCCGCCTGGCGAAGCGCGGAAGAAGAGTATCAAATTCGGGCGTATCGAGATACGAATGAATCGATAGTCTTTATCACAACGATCTCGTTATCCGTTGATCCAAACGAATTGTATTTCGCGCTGAAACCCCGGGAAGGTACCGGTTCTGGTTGTGTGATCGACGCGGAACGCGGAATTATCGTCACTAACCTTCACGTTATTCAAGACGCTCAACGCATAGAAGTAACGTTTGCAAACGGACAAACTTCGCGCGCCCAATTACTTGGCCAAGATCCGGAAACGGATTTGGCGGTGATTCAAGTTGCGAAGCCACCACTCGGATTGCAGGCGCTTAAGTTAGGCGATTCATCGCAGCTTGAGGTTGGTCAGCGAGTGTTAGCGATCGGGAATCCGTTCGGATTAAATCGTACCCTTACTACGGGGATCGTATCGAGCGTGGATCGAACTGTTAAAGTAAACGAACAGCACACAATGAGGGGGCTAATTCAAACCGATGCAGCTATTAATCCTGGAAATTCGGGCGGTGCGTTACTCGACGCCGAAGGGCGGTTGATCGGACTCAACTCTGCGATTTTGAGTCGAACCGGCGATTCGGCGGGTATTGGATTCGCAGTTCCGATCAATCAAATCCGAAGGGTGCTCCCGGACTTAATTACTCGTGGCCGAGTGGCGCGTCCCCGCGCCGGTTGGGCGCTGGTTGATACGAAATACGGCGTCTTTGTGGAGCGAGTTGTGCCCCAAGGCCCGGCTGATAATGCGGGACTGCAGCCTGTACTGCGTAAAGTTGAACAAGCGTTTTTAACGGCTTTTGTGCGTGATTATTCCCGCGCGGACATGTTGGTTAAGGTCGATGGTCGCTCAGTGCGTACTCGTGACGAGGTCGAAGATGCTCTTTCAAATGTCGAGCAAGGAAAGACGATAAAACTTGCGGTTAGACGGGGCGGTCCTAATGGGGCCCTTCGTGAGGTCTCGCTCACACCGGTGTTACGCTGAAATTGTTGCATTAGGCGTCTATAGCCAACGAACTGGTACACCCCCACTGCCATCAAGTTAAGGATTTCTGGTCCACTAAAAATAGGCTTTGCCAACTTGGACCGCGGACCGCCGGTCCGCTTGATCGAATCTTGGTTGGATGGCTGGAGCCGCCCTACTTTCTAACTAATTGAATTTGCATATATGCGTTGGATGTAGTTTCGAATCCACTGTTTTTGATCAACTACTTACAAAGTAGGTTGCTCCAGTCACTTCACTTAGAAATTTTAGACTTCCCCCTGCCTTAACTCCGTGTCCTCTGCGTACTCGATGTTAACTACAGAACGAGCGTGCTCCGATAGACGGTCGTATATTCTGGACTGTCTTTTTTAACATCGAGGACGCAGAGGACACGGAGAAATGCCTGCAGATTATCGGCGCTACATCTCTGATCGAGAGGCTGGGCGGTCTATTTTCTAGCTTTAAGCACGATAGATACGTCGAACATTCCGATTTCACCGTTCTGATACTCAGGATAACCCGGGATATCCTTGGTGCTTTGCGCATAGTGGGCCACTACCTCACGCGCATAGCTCTCTCGAAGCTCCGCTGGCAGACGAGTCATATACTGAGGCAGCCAGCCCATTACGCCCCGTACCAGGGCCTCCTGATTCGCAAACTTAATCCAATTTTCTCTAAGATTTAACTGCTCGATCTTGAAGCCAGCCTTCGGGAGATCCTCTTGAAACCACTCGATTCTGGCTAGTGGGTGGTGTTTAAATTCTCCCTGATCGAAATAAGGAGCCCAGCTGTCCCGCGCACCAACTTCCTGCATTCGTTCGAAGAAATAAGGGAAAATTCTATCTTCAGCGAATAGTGAGAGCAGAACACCATCAGGCTTTAGCGCCGCATAGACTAGATCTAGAAACTTCTGCATTCGCTCTCGTCCAAGAATCCAATGCATTCCATAGTTTGAAACAAACACATCAACGGACTTGTCAGCGACCGGAAGCCCCGAAACTGCGCCGAGGTTTTCGATGTCACCGACCAGAAATGTAAGGTTCTGCTCGCAATAGTTCTGTGCGGAAGCGATCATGTCTGGCGATATATCCACTCCAAAGACGCGTCCGTTCGGAATCAATCGCTTTAAGTCTTTCGCTGTCGCGCCCCCATCGCCGCAAGCGAGATCTATTACTAGTTCGTTACCGATGAACTGGTGTTGGCCGAGCAGAAACTGAAATCCGGTAAGCTGAAGCTCTCTGTTACTGGCGGCATAACTTGCACCCTCAAATCCGGGGTCTACTGGTCCAGTTGATCCGTCTTGAGTTGGCCTGGCGGGGGAGTGTTGGGGGGAATTCATGTGGC
>JBGSNS010000265.1:0-2377 GCA_041739515.1 Bdellovibrionota bacterium | reverse complement strand
GTCCGGCATGAAAAAGAGTGATAAGATGAGAATGTACGTCACGAAAAATCTCGGTTATGTCGTTAACGGGATATGCTTCAGCGATTGTTTGGAGTTCGCGCAACGCTATTTCGACTCGTTTCTCAACTAATGAAAGGACTGGTTTTCGATGTAAATAACAGGCTACTCGCGGAATAACACCGACAGACCCAATAAATTCCGTCCGAAAAAGGCTTGCTCCCAGCCCGCTCATTACTAAAGCTTTTGCAACACGATCTGAAACACCATTTTCACGCACCGCTTTTTCGGCCCATGTAGCGTCGAACGCAGAGTTTAAACGAGGACTGACTGTTAAGGTTCGTATTAGGGCGCTTGTTCCTGTTTCTCTGCGCCAACCATCTTTCGCGGCAGCCGCTCGTAAGACTGCTGGAGAAAGTCCGCGTCCTGACAAGATGAGAAACTCATTTAGAGCTCGCTGTGCTAAATACCCAAACTCATCAGCGCCTCCCGATCTGCGAAAGTAAGCCATATGTTCAAGTGGGGATTCGAAAAGGCTATCCACCCAAACACGAGTGCCGTTGGCAACTGTTGGCATGTCAGCAGAGCCGACGGCATCGGCTGCTACGAGTAATGACAATATCGCGTTAGGGTAGACATGTGGCGGCATTTCGAAGTCTACCTTAGATGGAGTCATAGCGCGTACCAACGCCGCAATATCGGATTCAATCAAGCGCTCCCTCGGACAGAGGAGGATTTCACGCCAAAGTAACGGCGAAACATGGCGAAAGTTTGAGCTGGCAAGAAGGGTCAGCGCTTTTTCTGATGCGCCGTACAAAAACGGTGCACCGTTGAATATATCGAATCGGCCTTGAAGAGACAGCCTACGATTCGATGCCGCAGTTGGATCGAGTAGACGCGGTTTCCACTCTTCAAACTTAAGGAATAATCGTTCCGACCACGATTTTTTGCAGTCCGTGCGTGACGCGAGATAATCCAGACATTCCATGTTCAGCAAGTGTCCACTGAGCTGACTCTGGTTAACACCCAAAATCGAACCTACAGCTCGATCAACGCAGTAGCGCTTACGAAGAAGCGGCTCGGGCAGATGTGCTGCTTCGGCATGGGCAAGCAATCCAAATATAAGTGGCAGTTCCTCTGTCGATACTTTGAGATTATGATCGGATCGTATGCGAGCGGGGAAGCAGCCAATCAGCATTATCTCGCTAAGATTTGTATCGATATGCAGGCAGCTTGGATAGCCATGCCCTAGCTCTGCGAGGATCGTTGGATCAGAGAGGCGTTTATGAAGGAGGGAGAGAAGATCTAATTTTTCCAGTCGGTCCAAAAGGCCATTCATTTGTTGAACTGGATTAGAAACCCATGAAGCTGCCCTTAAGAATGCGGTGAGTACCGACTCATCGCCGCAACGTTTAACTATGCTAGCAAGTTCGTCCGGATTCGCAGCGACAATTGCTTGGAAGAGTTGTTCGATAAGTGCGTTTTGGTGTTCTGGGACTTGGTGAATAATAAGGTCTAGTATTCGACCTATTTCAAGATACGCCTCACGCGGAAAAGCCTGCGAAGACGCCGCAGAAAGCTGTCCGTCGCCTTGAGTTAGCTTCGACGACGGCGTGGCTTCGTTCGATCGTATCTGTGAATCGTCTGGATTCCGATCGTTTCGAGCGCAATTGGGCTCCATTCTCCCTCACTTGATACCCCCAACTCTAGTGAAAGGATGGACTCTAAGCAAATTCGAATGCCCGCGCGGTGGCGCCCCATCACATCGCACTCTTGCAGTACGGGACCCCTCATGCTGAGATAACAGCATGGAAAGCAGAATTGGATGCATGGCGGTATTAGCGGCAACTCTCGGCGGAACAGGTAGCGTAACGGATCTGCCCAAGCTTCCTGCGGAGCCTCAAGACCATTCTCAAGATCTCGGTGCTCTTGTAGCCCCTTCACGCACACAAGCACTCACTCCCGACCTACATGCACCGATTGAGTTGCCGGGAGATTTAGGCGATAAAACTCCAGATCAAAATCAAGAGCTCGCGGGTCTTTTGTTTACACCTCGATTTCTCCTCGTAACCGGATTCCATAAAACGGTCGCCGTTTAAAGCATTTTTCCGAACATGTAAGTGCATCTAATGCTTGTTCGGTAGAACGGTAAACAAATACGAACATCACGAATCGAGATATTTCAGCTCTTAACAACCGACAAACCAAACACTTAAGAACGCGAAGATATCAGGGACTGCTACTGCTCCGGATCCATCGAAGTCAGCTCTCGTGTCTAGAGCGAACCAAGCGGACAGGAATGCGAAGATATCAACCACTTCAACCGAGCCTGAGTTATCAAAATCGGCTGCACATGCTGCAGCGGAGTCAATCGAAGCTA
>JBGSNS010000255.1:0-5831 GCA_041739515.1 Bdellovibrionota bacterium | reverse complement strand
TAAACCGTTATTTGCATGGCCAAGTAAATCTAGGGCGATGTTAGCAAGTGCGATATCTTCTTCGATCATCGGACCTACGCCGCACCATTCCGAAAGCCGATGACCAAGAACCAACCTATCATCACTAAGCTCGAGAAGTAGCGACGTTGAGGGCGTTAGAGGACGCAAAGTTTTAGTCGACATTAGAATCCCTTTACGCCACGCGGCACTTTGTAAAAGCTAGGATGGCGGTAAACTTTGTCATCTCCAGGCTCAAAAAAAGATGGACGATCGGCAGGCTCCGTTGCGGAGATATCGCTGGCCTTCACAACCCACATATTCACAACTTTTCCTCTTCGTGCATAAACATCGCGCGCTGATTGCAGCGCTAGCTCCTTGTCTGCTGCGTGCACCGAGCCTGCGTGTTCGTGCGGTTGCCCGCCTTGTTCCTGAACGAATACTTCCCAAACTGTGTCTGTCCCTGTCGCCATGATCGATTCCTATCCCAAAAAGATTAAGCTCGCTGATGTTTGGCAGCGTACGCATTAGCCGCTTCGCGCACCCATTCACCATCTGCATGAGCGCTACGCTTCGCAGTCAACCGTTCGCGGTTGCAAGGCCCATCGCCGTGCACAACCGCCCAGAACTCATCCCAGTTAATCTCGCCGAATTCCCAGTGTTCAGTTTCGGAATTAAACTTCATGTCAGGGTCTGGAAGGGTAATGCCGATCGCCTGTGCTTGCGCCACGGTTAGGTCCACAAACCGCTGACGAAGCTCATCGTTTGATTTTCGTTTGACTCCCCAACGCAAAAGTTCAGCTGAGTTTGGAGAATCCTTATCGCTTGGACCAAACATCATTAACGATGGCCACCACCAGCGATTAACCGATTCTTGGATCATCGCGCGTTGCTCCGGTGTGCCTTGAGCAAGGATTGCGCAGATCTCATATCCTTGCTTTTTGTGAAAGTTTTCCTCTTTGCAGATGCGGATCATCGCGCGCGCGTACGGTCCAAACGATGATTTCGCGAGCGTAGTTTGGTTAACGATCGCAGCTCCATCGACTAGCCAACCGATACACCCCATGTCCGCCCACGAGAGCGTCGGATAATTAAAAATCTGGGAATACTTCGCCTTGCCGCTGAGAAGCTCATCGTACATTTGCTCGCGCGAGGTCCCGAGGGTCTCAGCACCACAGTATATATATAGACCATGCCCAGCTTCGTCTTGGACTTTGGCGATCAGCGACATTTTGCGCCTAAGCGACGGTGCGCGGGTAATCCAGTTTGCTTCTGGCAGCATGCCGACTAATTCGGAGTGGGCGTGCTGTCCCATCATGCGGGTAAGTTGTTTGCGATAACGATCCGGCATCCAGTCCCGTGGTTCAACGGATTCACCTGCTGCGATGCGGGCCTCGAAAACGGCGAGTCGCTCAGCATCCTCAGCGGAGCAAGTCGCAGTAGCTGGTTGTGCCGTGGAGTTTGGTGCGGGATGTGACGACATATTTTATACCCTTTAACGTACCCAGTTTATCCGCCCAAATGGGGTAAGGGCAACCTCGGTACTATGATCTCGGGCTATCCGTTATACAGCGCCTTAGCCGTATCCTCAAAACTCGCTGCGTAGCCGTTTTTAATCACTTCTTCCGAGACCCGGCTCCCTACCGGTCTTAAGCTCTTAGCCGCTTCAAACATCGAAGCGACATTAAACTGTGTGCCGTTTACAACGCAGAGATAGTTCTCAACAGCGGTCAGGTATCCCATCATACCGCAAAGCTCTGTGTGAACGTACATTTTTTTCGCTCTGCGAAGGATTTCTGAATCGATGGCATTCGGCATGACAAGGTTCTCACATCCAGACACGAATTTTGTTTGCTTGTTGTTCGCAAACGCGTCGCATGTCGTCGCATCTAGGGTTCCGCCAACTGCATTTACAGCTACAAGATCGATCGGCAGATTAACAAACCGTTCTTTGTCTGAAGCATCTAATACGGTAACGCCAAGCGCAGAGAGTTCTTGTTTAGTGCTAGGTTTCGGCTCAAGCACCGTCATCATCACACCGTCTTCTCTAAGACGAGTTACGATGTGTCGTCCGATATTACCGCAACCGAGGACGCCCACATGAAGCTGCTTCCAATTCAGACCTGCAGCATCTGCAAAGCCGCGCATCAACTGATAGTTCCCTTCTCCGGTCGGCTTGCTCGTATCCGCGAGGATGACCCCACGAAAACGTGAGCTCATAAAGCTTAAGCTCGACTCGCCGCTCGATAAATCTCCGTGTCCTAGATCTTGTCCGGATACGATCTGCACCCCTGATGTTTCCTCGAACGCCATTAAGCAATCGAGCGCCCAGGTCAGAGCTTCGATGTCGCGACTCTCCCCGACGCGTCCACCGGCGGCGGGAAGAAATACGCACTTGCCGCCGACGACTCGTGGCAGTTCAGCGATGCCGAGCGGGCCAGCTATGTTGAACAATTTAGACCAATAAGCTTTCTCCTCCATTCCGACCCCGAGGCCTACTGATTCGCGCTCGGGGGAGAATCCGGAAATTGCGGCGCGTGTCTCGGGTACGATTCTAAAACCGCCTAGGGATAATTTGCCGGACTTTGGCTCTCCGTGGGTGCCGATACAAAGCACGTCTCCCGCGGAGCTCTCGTACCGATACACCCACATATCAATCGGAGCGTTATACTTTGAACGACAGACATCAGGGCCGAGTATTGTGTGTTTCATCGATTACCGAATCTAGTGAAATGGGCGTGAATTAGCTAGTGTGCAGAGATGTCGAATATTTTTGAGGCCTTGCCGCAGCCGCTACCGTTTGAAACGCTGATTGAGCAGATTACGGGGGCAGTTCCCGCCTATGAAGCGTTAAAGACTAAGGCGCTAGCCGCGCTTAAAGCGATGCAGGAAAAGCCCGGGATTTTGTGTGCTGAGGCTCTCGATACCTTTGATAAAGCCACCAGGGAACCGTCCTCAGTAGTCGGCGTTGTCTCCCATTTGGAGAGTGTATGTACCTCCGATGAGGTTCGAACTGCGAACGAGAAACTTCAAGAATTGAGCACTGAGTTTACTGCAGCGTTGTTTTCTGATCCGCAGCTGTATCAATTTTTCGTTGGATTAACACCGACTGCGTCTGACAAGCGGGCGTATCAGAATTTGTTGTTTGCTTTTGAGTCATCCGGCGCAAAGCTTAATCCTGAGGCGCGGGAGCGATTTATACAGATCGAACAGGATCTCTCAGAAACTACCACGAAATACAGCCAAGCAGTCGTTGACTCGACCAAGGCATGGAGCTGGCACGTTGCAAGTGAAGCGGAATTACCAGGAGTGCTGCAGTCCGATCGTGAATCCGCTGCAGAGGCTGCGAAGATAGCAGGGAAGGACGGCGGCTTTCAGTTCTCGTTGCAAGCTCCGAGCTATCGCGCGATCGTAAGTTTTCACAAAGATCGCGTGGTGCGCGAGAAGTTTGCGCGGGCATTCGGACGCAGGGCGAGTGAGTCTCCGCATGACAACGCTGAGCGAGTGTCAAAAATAATAAAGCAGCGAGCTGAAAAGACCTCGCTTCTGGGATACAAAAATTTCGTTGATTTCGTCACCGTAGATCGAATGGCTAAGAACGCAGCGAGCGTGAAGAATTTCTTCGATTCGCTTAAGCAGCCTGTTGTGGCGGCAGCCGAGCGAGATTTGGCAACGCTGACTGCGTTTGCGCACCGCAACGGGCATGCAGCTGATTCAAAACTCGAAGCATGGGACGTGCCGTTTTATATGCAGCGGTATGAAGAATCGGAGCTTGGGCTAGACCCGGAAGTGATCCGCGAATACTTCCCATTTGAGGGAACTCTGCGTGCCATTTTTGATTTGTTGGAAACCGTTTTTGGCGTGTCGTTTGCGCCGTCAAATTTGCCAGTTTGGTGGCAGGGAGTTCAGTCCTTTTCCGCGCGTGGCTTTAAGCGTGAGCTAGGAAGCCTCTACACAGATTACTATGCGCGTGAGAACAAGCGCGCTGGTGCGTGGATGGATATGCTCGCGCCGGGTATTACGAACACGCAACGCGGCATCGGCTTTATGGCCGGGAATTTCAGTAAGCCGACCACGGAGCGGCCAGCTCTGTTAACTCACGATGAAATAACGACTTTGTTTCACGAAGCAGGGCACTTATTGCATGGTCTCGTGTGCGAAACTCCGCGCGCGATGGAAGGGATGCTTAACGTTGCGTGGGATTTCGTTGAAGTGCCGAGTCAGTTGCTTGAGAATTGGGCTTGGGAGCCGATAGTTTTGAAGCGCATTACAAAGCACTACAAGACGGGTTTGCCGATGCCGGATGATCTGATCGCAAAGCTCGTTAAATCGCGCTCGGTAATGAACGGACTTTTTTATGCGCGCCACTTAGGAAACTCGGCGCTCGATCTAGAGCTTCATACAAATTATACCGAAAGTCGTGATGGTGATGCGGTAGTGTGGGGGCGGAACTTCTTAAAAGAATTTGTGCCGTACACCCTAGACGACAGCGCGATGCTCAATTCCTTTACTCATTTATTCGCGGACCCAGAAGGATACGCTGGTGGATATTATTCGTATCTCTGGAGCGAAGCGCTTGAGGCGGATATCTACACTGCGTTTGCTGGAAAGAACGTGTTAAATCGTGAGTTAGGTGAAAAACTCGTTCGTGAAGTTTTGATGCCGGGTGACACGAAAGACGCGGGAGAGTTATTTGTGAATTTTATGGGACGCCAACCAAATCCGGCGGCGTTATTGAAGAGGGTGAGAGGAGAGTAGAGACTTGTTATGCATATCGAGAACTTTGCTAGAGGTAGTTTTACCGTAAATGCTAGAAGATTGGCGCTCTTGTCGTGGAGTCTATTACTATGTTCCGCTACCGCTTGGACCGAATCGCCATCAATCCGAGTTGGCTGGATCGGTGCTATGAGCGGTACGGTTGCAAAATACGGCGCGTATCAAGCAGCGCTCATCGCTATGGACGATGTTAACGCTTCGGGTGGCGTTGCTGGGAAAAAGCTTGAGCTATTGTTTCAGGACGGCAAATGTAACGGATCGTCGGCAGTTAACGCAGTGAAGCATCTGATAGACGTGGATAAAGTAAGGTTCGTTATCGGAGGGCACTGCAGCTCTGAAAGCCTACCGATCGCTACTATCGCGGAACGCGCGAAAGTTATTCAAATGGCGGCGATTACATCCTCCCCGAAGCTTACGGATGCTGGGGATTATATTTTTCGGGTCACGGCTCCCAACACGAACGGGGCCCTATTGTTACTTAAACATGCAACGGAAACCGCTAAGAAGCGAATCGGTGTGGTCTACGAAGAGACTGAATACGCCCAAGGCTTAGCGGAATTTTTTCGCAACGAGGCGACTCAGCACGGAATTACCATTCCACTCTACGAAGGCTTTGCACCAACCGATGTGGATCTTCGTAGTGTCGTGACCCGCGCGAAGACTGCTAAAATCGATGCGCTTTACTTAAGTCTTCAGGCTCCTGACGCGATCGTCTCCTTACTTAAGTTACTTCGTGAGCAGCGGGTCTCAACCACTCTGCTGGGTAATGAGATAGTGGGGAACACCGTTGGAAGCTTCCCGCAGCAGCAGGACTTCCTCGAGGGAATAGTTTTTGGTGAGCCGGAATTCGATCGAAGCGCCGAAGGATTTCGTACTTTTGAGACTAAGTATCGAGCCCGCTTTAAGGCGGAGCTTCCGTCACTGCTGTCCGGTAGGAAATGAAAATTTCCTTGTAAGAGATCGAAAGTATTGAAGAAAACGAAGAAAAATCATTTTTCGATTTGAATTGAAAAGCCGAATTTAGGGGACTTGCAAGCCGACACGCATAGTGTCTGGTA
>JBGSNS010000231.1:0-3861 GCA_041739515.1 Bdellovibrionota bacterium | reverse complement strand
GGCGAGGCAGGTTAATAACCAGTCTCCGTCCTGATACCGGATATACGTCTGTGCACTTTCCTTCTTTTTAGAATCGAACAACTAATTCCCTTGCTTTCTCAGGGCGAGTCCATATACGAGGCAACGCCTCGCGGTCCCAGGGCCTCGCAGTCTAGCGTGGTACTTGCAGTAACTCTTCTCAAAAAAAGTTGACCGAGTTTGGGACACCCAAGGGTTACGCGTCGAATTGAGGTGTTAGTTCGAAGTGATATCTAGGAATAAAGCCAGAGTAACTTAATTCTTGATGGTTCTTAGGTACTCAAAACCTTGGGGAGGTTCCCAGCCCTTCGGCGCATAATGATTTTGCTTCACATAATCGATGAAGTTCATGATGATTTCGAGCTCGAAGTTAGTTTTTGTGGCCCACTCTTCAATCGTGGGTGCCTGCTCGCTGGTGGAGGCGAGTTCAAGCTTGGAGGCCTTAACTTGCTCGAATAACAATTGGTGATGGGCACACGCTTGTTCATAACGCTGATTAAGGCTTGGAATTAACAATAGAAAACCGTAGGTCATCACAGCGTCGGCACGCATGCGATCTAGCGCGATAAGGCGTGTTTCAATAGCACTGAGCCGTTCAAACGTTACGTAATGCTCACTTGGCAAGAGAACCGGAACCGCGCCGAGAGAAGGATCAGAATCAAGCCTATATGCTGGAGCACACGAGTTCGCTTGTGACCCGAAAGTTACTAGCAATGCGGCGATCACGCCGAAATCAACGACGCTGCGCAAGCTTTTAACATCCGCCTGTTGCTGCATGCGAGCACAATATCACCGGTTATGAGCCTTACCTATTAGGTTTTTCTATCCGGCTTAGGTTAGTTTTAGTAGATACTTAGCAGCTTGATGAGCACCGTTTTCGCGGGGATGCCCTATTTTATTCGCGTCTTTCGCTAGCGCACCTATCATTGAGAGCCAGGCACCTGAGTCAAACTCCGCTTGTGAAATCTCATGTGCGCAATTCTGTGTCTTGATGAAGTCTATCATCACCGCACTTTCCCTAAACTGCGGACGGTTCAACACTACAAACGGCACACCCGCAGCATAAACCTCAGCGACGGTGCTGTACCCAGCCTTACTAACAACCAACGAAGCATCATTCACTAGGTTAGGGTGATAAAATCGATCATCGTCACTTGCAAACCGCACAAGGTTGCCGCTGCGACTAGATTCTGTACCAGCGATAACGAAAACAAAGTCACTATGCTTTGAAAGCTGCTCAATAAACGGATACTCCCCTGCTATCCCACCCATACTCACTAACACGTACCGTTCGTTTGCTCCGATTAGAGAAGGTCTAACCCACTGCTCGCGCAAAGCTCGACTTATTGGAGAAACGCTTAGGGCTGAGTCCAGCGCCATGCTGACGGGAGCAGCCTGTATGCGCTCCACTGTAGCGTTAAATACTTCGGTCAACTGAGAGACTGCGCTTGCAAGGCCAGATTCGGCGGTCAGATATCCTTGATAAATCCAGTTCCAGGTAAAGTTTTCAACTAGAACTGTTCTGATCCCAAGTTTTGCTCCGAGATGCAGACCGAGCGGAGAGATATCACAGACTATTATGTCTGGGCCGAATTCCTTTAGCTGAAGACTTATTTCGTCAACAGTTTCAAAGCGAAGAAACTTTGTAAGCTTTTCAACCGTGGCTGGCAGATCCTCCGAGGTAGGCCCAAGCTGCACCAATCCAACATCACAACAGCAATACTGATAACTAAAGTTGCCCACGCCAGAGATCCGAAAGAAATTCTCCGGAACGGTGGTAAATACCTGAAACTGTGTGTCAGGAGCGAGCTTTAACATCGCAGCCATTACCGCTGCTGACCTTGCAGCGTGACCAAACCCGTGCGGCGAGACGAAATAGGAGACTTTCATGGTTCTAAAACTCTACCTTATTTATTAGGAATGCGGATGCTCCGAGAATACAAGTCAGGGTTCACTCTCCCCTTTTTGGACCCATTTCGCTCTTATTGTTATCGGCACCGTGATAGGGGTCCAAAAAGGGGAGAGCAGGCTATTTGAGGGAAACTGAATCAACCGGTATGCTACGACCCCTATGGCACCAATTCTGTTTTCAGTTCACAAGTTAAATAAGGTCTACTCATCGGGTAAAACGGTGCTTAAAGACGTCTCCCTCTCGTTTTTCGAGGGTGCGAAGATTGGCGTTATCGGCCTTAACGGCTCCGGAAAGTCTACGTTGATGCGTGTAATTGCCGGCGTCGAGAAAGATTTTCAGGGCGAGGTAAATTTTCGGCCGAACGCTACGATTGGATATCTTCAACAAGAGCCAGAATTAGATCCTAACAAGACCGTCAAAGAAAACGTTATGGACGGGGTTCGCGAAACGGCGAATCTTCTTCGTGACTTTGAAGCTGTGAGTGCCAAGCTCGGCGAAGACATTACGCCGGCGGAGATGGAGAAATTGCTGGAGAAGCAATCAAAACTTCAAGATGCTATCGAGGCTGCCGGGGCCTGGGAACTAGACAGCAAACTAGAGCTTGCGATGGATGCACTGCGATGCCCAGACGGTGAATCACCGGTAACTAATCTTTCCGGAGGAGAGCGGCGAAGGGTTGCTCTATGTAGATTACTGCTAAGTAAGCCTGATCTCTTGCTCCTAGATGAACCTACGAACCATCTCGACGCAGAGTCGGTGGCATGGCTTGAACAACATCTTAAGGACTATCCCGGTGCCGTCATCTCAATCACCCACGATCGTTACTTTCTCGATAACGTCGCTGAGTGGATTTTAGAGCTCGATCGTGGTGTCGCGGCCCCGTGGAAAGCTAATTACTCGTCGTGGTTGGAGCAGAAACAGAACGCACTTCAACAAGAAGAGAAAAGCGAAACTAAGCGTCAGAAAGCGCTCGCTAGAGAACTTGAATGGGTAAGGCAGAACCCCAAGGGCAGGCAAGCAAAATCTAAGGCGCGTCTCGCTGCATATGAACAGATGGCATCGGAAGAGGCATCGAAGAAAATCGAGGCCGTCGAATTGTATATCGCCCCCGGGCAACGACTTGGTGACGTGGTCATCCAGGCTGATAATATCTCAAAAGCATATGGAGATAAGCTTCTTTACGAAGGGCTATCATTTTCACTTCCACGCGGAGGAATCGTTGGAATCATCGGACCAAACGGCGCTGGTAAGACAACCCTTTTTAAACTGATTACGGGACTTGAAAAGCCTGATTCCGGCACATTTAAGATCGGCGAAACCGTACAACTTGGTTACGTTGATCAATCCCGCACGTTAGAACCAAATAAAACGATTTACGAAGAAATCTCCGGCGGGAACGAAGTTCTTAACGTAGGCGGCGTAGAGGTCAACGCTCGTAATTACGTGGCTCGTTTTAATTTCAGCGGAAACGATCAACAGAAGAAGGTTGGCGTACTTTCCGGCGGAGAGCGAAATCGAGTTCACTTAGCTAAAATGTTGCGCCAGGGCTGCAACGTTCTGTTACTAGACGAACCGTCAAACGACTTAGATGTGAACACGTTGCGTGCGCTCGAGGATGCGTTGTTAGAGTTCCCTGGCTGCGCCGTCGTCATAAGCCACGATCGCTGGTTCTTAGACAGGGTGGCTACGCACATATTAGCGTTCGAAGGTGACAGCCATGTTGAATGGTTTGAGGGAAACTTCGAGGCTTACGAAGCTGATAAGCGGCGTAGGTTGGGACCGGCGGCGGAGATTCCGCATCGTTTGAAGTACAAGAAGCTTACACGCTAACGGGTCGTTTGATAGTAAAGTGTCTCACCTGATCTTAAGTTCTTTTTCACCACAAAGCGACTGTGTAGAAAATCAAGTGTGAATTACCTCCTGGCTGCCTG
>JBGSNS010000327.1:0-1811 GCA_041739515.1 Bdellovibrionota bacterium | reverse complement strand
CGCGGAAAGCCATGCCTGAAGCTCCTTGACGGGGTAGAGCGTGACCCGGCCCACTTTCACAAACGGCACGCGACCCTGATCCTTCAGGGTCCACAGCGTTCTCTCCGAGATCCCCAGCGCCGCCGCGGCCTCACGAGGTCGGAGGGCAATCGCGTCGGCTTTTTGTTCCGGATTGTTTTCGACGGGCGAGTTCACGCGGCACCGCCTTCCACCTGCGGCCGCCGAATCTCATCGTTGTTATTGGCTCGAAAGAAACCGCCGGTGGGTCCGAGCCAATGGGCCCCGTGCCGGTGTGTGATGTCTCCGCGTGGTGCGTTATTCATTGCCGCATCCTGCACGAAGATGCTGCTGAAAAAAGGGCTTTGAAGCCTTTTTCAATAAGATTCACGCTGCGTCACGCAGCCTCACGTAGATTCACGCATGTCCCCCGACTTAAAGGTATCGTTCCCCTATTTTTTCCGAGCCTTAGCGACGCCATCCCCTTCGAAATCTTGCGGCCAGAATGCTCTAGCGTCTTCGACGCAGTACAAATTGGAGCCATTCCTTTTTTCCCATCTAACCCGCTTCTTTTTCCGATCCGGAGCTGCCGCCTTGCGTAGGCGATCGGCGGGGATGCCACGTTCGGTGAACCAGGCAACCGGCATAAAGGTGAGCATATTGAGCGGTTTCTCCGCGTCGATGTTCCGGCGAAGCAGCTGTAACAGCTCATCTGACCAAGACCCCGAGGGCTCCTGTTGGACGATAAGCGTCAGGACTCGATCCAGCTCATCGTGGGCGGCATCGGTTGGCTCGTGACCGGCCGAACGGCACCAGCGCGTCACCGTGCCGTACTCTGCAGACGTAGTTTCGTAAATCAGTCTGCCGGTTGCTGCCGCTCGATTGAGCGACGTCGCACCAGCTTTCGCGAAAGTCCTCCAATGGGTCAGCGCCTCACGATCGCTGTTGAAGGTCTCGTGAACATCAACAAGGTCTCGTTCGCTGCGGCGCCGCTGCATCCATAAGGATGTCAGAGCTATTGGGTTTAAGAGCGTATACCGGCCGCTCACGATTCGGAATCTCCAAGACGGGGGAAGCCAGCTTGATTGCGTATAATCGGCATCGTCCGCAAACATCTCCAGTCGGCGAGGCGCTTCGGGGGACGTCAGTTCATTCTCCAGCGAAGTGAAGATCGCGGCGAACCACCATTGCCAGCCACGCTCTTCGATGGGCGTGCGGAACAGCCATGGATCGACGCCGGCGTAGATGGCGACCGGCGGCATGCTCTGGGCCGCTGCAGTCCACGCGTCTCGACATACTGCGAGTTCAGTTGACGTCATCTCTGGCCCCTCGGTGCGGTGCCGAAGGGCGAGGTGAAACCACCAGAATGAACTCACCGCGTCGCAGGCCTGAAACGGAATCCGAAGCGGAGTGAGTGTCTCTCCGTCGCCGATCTCGTTCGTCCATTTGCTCGGGTCGCTCGGTGGAGGTTGGTCGTACGGCTCCTGAAGCCACCCCGTCAGAGCCAAAGGCCCCCGCACACCCGACAGGTGATCGTGAGGGTGCTGCTCGGCAAAGTTCAGGACCGGTTGTAGGGCGGTCAGGACCAGTTCATATGCCTGACGCTGCGACGGCGGGGATTCGGCCATGCCCGGAATGTTGCCAGAAAACCTGAAAACCCGCACCGTGCCGCAGGGCGACGCGACAAAGAGGGTTGAGGGCTCTGGCGGGAAAGGTCGATCACCAATTTTTTGGTGCCGACGCGGTGGGGCACACCGTCAGCCGTTCAACGACCACACCCCGACGAGAAAAATAGAGTTGGACAATTGCGCAAA
>JBGSNS010000198.1:0-8650 GCA_041739515.1 Bdellovibrionota bacterium | reverse complement strand
AAGGCATCGAGGCGATCAATCCGTTTACAGGCGGGTCCGTACCCGTGTATGTCGCCGATTACGTGCTCGGTTCGTATGGGACCGGCGCGGTCATGGCGGTGCCGGCGCACGATGAGCGGGATTTCGAATTCGCAAAAAAATACGGACTCGGTATCGTCGAGACGGTCTCTGGCAGGGATCCGGAAACGGAGGGCGCCTCTATCGGCGATGGCGTGCTGATGGACTCTGGCGAGTTTACCGGGCTGTCTTCAGCCGAGGCGCGGGAAAAGATGTCGGCGTGGCTTGAGGAAAAAGGACTCGGAAAAAAGACCGTGAAATATAAGATGCGGGACTGGACGTTTTCGCGCCAACGATACTGGGGGGAACCGATCCCGATCATCCATTGCGAGAAGTGTGGCGCGGTGCCGGTCCCGGAGAAAGACCTTCCGGTGAGATTGCCGGAGGTGGAGTCATACGAACCGACCGGAACAGGGGAGTCGCCGCTCGCGGATATCGCGGAGTGGGTGAATGTGGTATGTCCCAAGTGCGGTGGTGCGGGAAAACGGGAGACGAACACGATGCCGCAGTGGGCCGGGTCGTGCTGGTACTATTTGCGCTTTATCGACCCTAAGAATTCTAGCGCTGCTTGGGATCCGGCGCTTGAAAAAGGCTGGATGAACGTTGACTTGTATGTCGGTGGTGCCGAACACGCCGTGCTACACCTATTGTACGCACGATTCTGGCATAAGGTTTTGTGCGATCTTGGACATGTCTCGACCAAAGAACCGTTTCAAAAATTATTTAACCAAGGGATGATTCAAGCCCACGCATACAAGAATGAACGCGGCATATTGATTCCTTCCGATGAAGTTCAAACTCAAGCTGACGGCTTCCCGATTCATATCAAGACCGGGGATAGGCTTGAGCGCATCGTTGCGAAAATGTCTAAGTCACTGCGGAATGTAATTAGTCCAAACGGTGTAATTCAGGAGTTCGGCGCTGATACGCTAAGAATGTACCTCATGTTTCGTGGCCCACTGGATAGTTCAGGCCCGTGGGATACAAAAGCAATACAAGGTGTGTTTCGCTTTCTGCGTAGGGCTTGGACGTACGTTACTGGCGGCAAGGATTCCGGCTTTGCCGAAGTGGTATCTGCTAACCTTGAACCTTTAGAAGTTACCGAGGCGATTCACGCAGCAGTGAAAAAAGTAACGCAAGACATCGATGGGTTACAGTTTAACACCGCCGTATCAACATTAATGGAATGCCTAAATACGATATCGGGTCAGTCAGCGAGTAAGGAAACCCTTGAAAAATTCACGCTTCTATTATCGCCGCTTGCTCCGCACATAGCTGAGGAAATGTGGCAGCGGCTTGGGCACCCAAAATCACTTAGTTATCATGCATGGCCTACCTACGACCCGGCCTTGTTACAAAAGCAGTCGGTAGTGGTGGTAGTGCAAACCAAGGGAAAGAAGCGAGCGACGTTAGAGGTTGCTCCTGATATCTCCGAGGTCGCGCTGAAGGCTCTCGTAACGGAAACTTTGGCGAGCACTGAACACAAAGTCACCGAGCAGAACCGATTTATTGTCGTATATCAGCCGGGAAGTAAGATTCCGAAGCTGGTGAATATCGTTTAGGAAAACGTCGATTTTCAGCAGTTAAAGTTCACTTCCATCGGTGTGTAGAGTCCCCAGGTAATCACCTTCACTAGTCCTTGCATGAATCCTTCTTGGACTTGAACTGTTTTCCAAGTGGAACGCGGGCATCGACGAGAAAGATCAACTGGCTGGCTGAACTCGACCAAACCGATTACTCCGATGTGATGCCACTCACCCGCTTCAAAAAACGCAACTTCTTTATGCGGGCCATTATGAATTTGCATCCTAAAACAACCTGTAAGGCTGCTGACTAGTGCGATGATAAACGCTATGCGAATAATATTTTTCATTTTTTAAATCTCTCCTAATTACACCACACAAGAACGGAGCGCGGTGAATAAACACCGAGTGTAATGACGGTAAGTAAACCATCCACGACTGATGTTTGAGTCTGTATTTGGCGTATGCCTTTGGGGCACATCGCTTTTGCGTCGAAGTTGTACTTCTTGGCTAGTCCCCAAAAGAAAAAATCGTAACTAGTTTCGGTTGTTGGTGGTGATATTAATTTCACCTCACCCTCGGGTCTTAAGGTGACGGAAAAACAACTACTCAAAATGCAACTTGCCGCAATCGCTGCAAGAATCTTCTTACTCATACTAAAGTTACTCCGCTATAGACTTTGCCGAAGCGTGCTGCTGTGCAGGCGGCTTGTACGGCCTGTTACCAGTAGCAGCGAAGGCTAAATGGGGCAAGCTAGGGTTCTTCGGCGCATGAATTTACAATCTCGGGACAAAGAATCTCGCACCCGATAACCCCAAAGACCATCTGAAGAGAAGGTTTTAGCCTTTACCGGCGCGGTTTTCTCCACTCGAGCAAGATGATCGGTTGTTTCTATACCTTGAGAGCTTCTCTCAAGCGTGAAACTTCACGGAGAATACGATGGATCTTGCGCCCGATTTTCAGTCGCACCCCCGACACAGACTATCCCCCGTTGATAGCGCGAACAATCCGTTAGCTCGAATCGCAGGACCTCAAATTGATCGCTTGGCGATTGATAAATCGAGATCATTTAAATTCGAGGGAAATTTCTACTGCTCGCGATCGGAGGCAGCTTGTGTAGCGCTAATGCGACGTTATTTGGACTTTCGCGCAATAGATGGAGTTACGATTCAAGTGCCGCTTGGAGAGAATCGATACGGGACGCAACGTCATGCGGACTTCAGAGTTCGTGAAGTGTTCCTCGAATATCATCCAACTCAACAACCAAACGAGCCTCAGTATTGGCGAATACTTAAGAATACACCCGTCGGAAGCCGAAACGAGTTTCGCAAAGCGTGGAACGCTAAAGCCGCACTCACTTACGTAGCTAAACGGCGCGCAACAATCGATGAGAATCCAGCGCTTCGCGGAACTGAGCTCATCACAGCTACGTCACCGGAGGAGTTCTATCGCAAGGTAATCGTCAGATTTATGAAGTTAGATCATCCGACTGAATTGTGGCGCATTCCGAGTGAAGCAGCCGTCGTAAGAGAGTTTCGTTATATGCAAAAACAAGTGATCGATCTGAATGAATCCAAGGACCATGGGCGAATCAAAATCAGACGTGCAGCTTGATTGGGCACCTACATCCCTAAGTTTCTAGGTACTAAAACATGAAACGGGCCTGCACAAATTGGATTTTTTTGATGCTGTTTTAATCCTTCCTGAAGAACGTGCAGAGGGAGTAGCACACACTTCACGCGGCTACGAAATTCAGCACCCAGGCCTTGTTCCAACTCCTTAATCCCCAACCCTAAAACCTGTTCGACCGACTTGTTTTCTATGAGCTCTCCCATCAATCCAGCAGCAGCTCTACTGATCAAGCATCCGTGTGCGATAAACTTTGCTTCCTTCACTAATCCGTCTTCGAGCTTAACTGTCATCGAGATCTTATCTCCGCAGGCCGGATTGCCCCCTTCCACTGAGAAAGTCGGAGTCGAAAGGACGCCATGAAACGGAGAATTCTCCGCATACTCTTGCATCAATTCAGCTGCTAACGCTCGATCGTCATTCATTGCTGTTACTTAGTGCCTTTTCTGAGCGAATCACTCGCCTCTGCAAGCGTAGTGGCTAATCGATGCACTTCCTGTTCCGTTGAATAGAGATAAAAGCTCGCGCGCAAACTTCCATCAAACCCAAGCGAGGTTAAAAGCGGATGCGCACAATGACTTCCAGCGCGCAGACACACACCGCGATCTCCACAAAACCAAGCCACATCGTGATTGTGCGCTCCGTCGAACACAAACGACAGAATGCCGCCGTGATTACCTCCTATTTTGGGCCCGATAATTTGAATTCCTGGCAGACTGCCGATTTTATCCGCCGCTAGCGCGCGCAGGCGATGACAATGCTGTGATACTTTATTCATCCCAATTTTAGAAAGGTACCGCACCGCGGTCGCAAGCCCGATCGCTTCTGCAATCGGAGGGGTTCCAGCCTCAAACCGATGCGGAGCAGGCGCGTAGGTCGTACGTTCGAGAGTAACAACATCGACCATTCCGCCACCTAACATTAGCGGCGGCCATTCAGCCAACAACGATTGTTTAGCATACAGAACCCCGATACCGGTAGGACCGCCAAGCTTATGCCCGGAAAACGCCAACACATCACAATCAATCTCCATCACGTTTACCGGAACGTGAGCTACCGACTGGGCCCCGTCAACGACGACCACTGCTCCAACTTTATGCGACAGTTCAGCGATAGCATTGATTGGATTTAAGATCCCAAACACATTAGAGCAATGCGTAACGACAACCGCCTTCGTGCGTGATGAAATCTTCGTGCGGACTTCGTTTAGATCTAAATTCCCGTCGATTCCGATAGAGATGAATACTAACTTAGCTCCGTGGCGCGCCGCGTATTCCTGCCACGGAACCAGATTGGCATGGTGCTCTGCGTTCGTAAGCAGAATCTCATCCCCGGGGCTGATTCTTGTCGCGCATATTCCATACGCCGCTATATTAAGCGCCTCGGTTGCATTCTTGGTGAATACCACTTCATCACGGGTAGCTCCGATAAAAGCAGCGATCTCTCGCCGCGAATCTTCGAAGAGCCTGGAGGCTTCATCCGCTATCGGATACGCACCGCGATGAACGTTTGAGTTAAACCGCGTATAGAATTCGTTAATGGTATCGAGAACGATGCGGGGCTTGTGGGCTGTAGCTGCGCTATCTAAATAGGTAACATAGGGATTGGCTGCAAAGAATGGGAAATCGGCGCGGCATGCGGAAATGCCACCGGAGTCACCATTCCCCGAATTCGTCTGATCGATGATAAACTCACTAGCGCTACTCACGGTCAAGACTCTACCAGATGTAGAATTACTTGTCTCAGGTACCTAAATTCTAGTTATAAATTCGCTACGTTCGGGCCAAGTTTTCCTGCGCGATGCAATTTACGTAATTTCGAAAGTCGATGTCCTCGCCAGAAAGCAGCTGCGGCAAAGCTAATTTAAAGTCCGCTCGATTACACCAAAAGCGTATATAATCCTCCCAACTTGCCCACAAACGAGCTGTTTGTTTCGACATCTTATCTTCATAAACCAATATAAACGCGCGTTCGAACAGTGAGATTAGAATCTCAAAAATTATCTTTTTTCGTTCGAGCTGTTCCGAGGTCAAGGGACTTGGCGGCTCTGCATTAGACGTTAGATAGAGATCTGCGTTATCGAGTAGCAAGCGGGAAAACTTGGCGTACTCATCAGACAACCGAAGGTAAATCTCCTCCTCCTCTATCTGACGCTCTTTGCGTTGTTCCCAGAAGAAGAGAAAGATCGCAAACGGAAGACCGAATACGGTTACGACGTAACTCCCTAGCTCCCATTGCTCTAAGGCCCCAAGCTCGATAATCGGCATATGAAAATTCCTAGCTTCAGACTAAACGAGATTCTACATAAAGTCTGTAACCTGAATCGAGTAGAAAAATTTTACTTGGTTATCGAGAAATTTTATGCCGTTCAAGCGTACGGTAAGATAAGGCTTCCGCGATATGCGCTGTGCAGACTCGCTCGTGATTATCCAGATCCGCTATCGTCCGAGCAACTCGCATTACTCGCGTCATACCACGGGCTGAAAGCCCGAACTTTTCCGCTGCAAGTTCGAATAACTTCGCCGCATCTTCACTAATCGGTGCGCATTTTCGAAGCTCCTCACCAGAAAGAGCGGAGTTCGGTTTATTTCGTAATTTAAGAGCGATTGCTCGCGCTGCGCTAACAGCTTCATTGCGCAGATACGGCGGCGATTCCATACGAGATGTTGATTCTACTTTACTTGAAACCCGCGCAAGCTCACCAACGCTTACTCCTTGAAGCTCCACGTGCATATCGATTCGATCGAGTATCGGCTGCGAGAGGCGCGCTAAATAGTTCGCACGAGCACCGATTGAGCATTCACAACGTTGAACCGATCCTAACTTTCCACACGGGCATGGATTCATGGCGGCGATAAGTTGAAAATTCGCCGGAAGCGTAAGACTTCCCTGTGCCCTAGAGACCGACAACGTTCCCTGTTCAAGTGGTACGCGTAGCGCTTCAAGCAAGTTTCGCTTGAACTCCGGAAATTCATCAAGAAACAGTACGCCGTGATGCGCAAGCGAGATCTCTCCCGGGGTAAACGGTTGTCCTCCGCCCAAAAATCCTGGTCCGGTCGAGGCGTAATGGGGAGCACGAAACGGTCGCGCTCCGCCTAAATATCGCTGCACCGGTTGGCCCGCCAATGAGTGCACGCGCACAACCGCTAGCAATTCCTCCGAACTCAGGCGTGGTAGTAGCTTAGCCATTCGCTCTGCGAGCATCGTTTTGCCGCATCCAGGTGGGCCAATCAGTAGGACGTTATGTCCCCCGGCGGCGGCCACGGTCAGTGCCCGCTTCGCGCGCTCCTGTCCAACGACATCGTGAAATGGGTCCGTCGTCGTGGTTTTAACGCAAACTTCGTTCAACACCTCGATTTGTCCGTCTCCGAAGTGCACCGGAGAAAGTGCTTCAAGATTTAAGAGTTCGCGAATGTGAGAGACGACGAATACTGGGCAGGTACAAGCAAGGATCGCCTCGGACACGTTTGCTTTCGGCACTACAACAGCTCGCGCACCGGCGGCGGCCGCACACGCCGCCAACGCCAATGTCCCTCGAACAGGCAGAACATCACCGTGTAAAGAAAGTTCACCGAAGAATGCGATCCCTGCAAACTCCTTTGCCGGCATCCGCCCACTAGATACGAGCAGTCCAGCCGCTATTGCTAGATCGAATCCGCTTCCCTCCTTTCTAAGTTCCGCCGGGTAAAGGTTGATTAGGATGCGCTCAGGTAAGTCCACTCCCACCGAGCACGCCGCCCCTTGAACCCGCTCGCGCGCCTCCTTCACGGCAGCATCACCAAGCCCGATGATGTTGCACGAATACGTGGTTCCACCGCGCCTCGTGAGAACTTCTACATTGACCGGAACAGCTTCTACTCCATTTACGGTAGCGGTAAGGGTTTGGGTGAGGTTGGAAGACATGTCCTCTCCATCGAGCGCTTCAGACCGCAGTTGTGTCGAATCAACGGTATTTCTGCATTATATTATATAGTCCAATCTATGGACGTGTTGGCGTCGCACGAGCGAGTACCCGTCGAGGACTCTCTCATCTCAATTGCTAGCGAACGTCAAGACTAGCCGATCACCAACCACGTTCGGGAGAATTAGCTACCAAGAAACCTTACCATTTTTAGAATCTTGCACGGGTACGGTAGGCCGTGGAGTTGGTACTGACCGATCCGGCGGACATTCACTCCCAGGCCCTACACAAGCACCAGTCCAACAGCGCTTATTCCCGTTGGACTTACACTGTCCATCAGTGCAGGACTGCGTACAGTTGTCACATTTTGGCGTACACTGATCCCCACACTGGGCGGTATCACTAACGCAAGCGGTTTTCCCCGGGCAATATTTTTTATCCGTGGACTTACAACTTTTGCTTCCATCACTCGCGGTGACGCACATCTCAGTACAGCTGTCACATGCCGGACTGCAATCATCAGGACAGTTTTCGTTACTATTTGCGCAGTATCCGCTCTTACAAACCTTTCGCGCTGGTAGTCTCGTGACACAGTTGCCATCCATGCACTCGTGGGTACATGAATTACATGCTGGACTACACTCACAACGCTCAGGATCTGAAGGATCGTTACGTACGCAATCCTGATCTGGACAACGACTATAACCAGATGGCGCACAGTATCCGCTTCCAATTCTGCTTGGGTTTCCTACACAAACTTCCGTGCAACGCTCGCAAGCTGGGACACACGCATTCCTACCCGCCGCGGCTGTTAGCGACTCAGCCAAGGCTGAACTTGTTAGAGTCAACATTACAAAGAGACACGCTGACATTCGATTGAATAGCTTTGTATTGAATAAGTACTGACTCTTGATCATGGAATTCCCTTATAGAATGATCTCGATATATGGCCCCTTTGATGAATACTCCAAATTCTACCTTTTCAAAATAGACAATCAGGATGTGACAGAACCCATACCGCACCAAACAAGGAACACGGTCCGCCGTAATTTAACAAATGTTCCCCGCTTTTGGATCTGGCTCGAAATCTGCAATTCCAATCCTGCTGTTGGTGTAGGTCGACTATAAGAGTCGTGAATGTCGATATATCTGTGTCTAGTGGGTAAAATTTTCCTGCGCGCTAACTCATGGCTAACTTAAACGACGCTGACGAACTCTGGCGGCAAATTTCGCCTGAGGAGAAGCTCGTGCTTCTCAACCGCTCACACAGCAGCGGAATCTTCGCTAGCCTTGGAACCATACTTATTGGTGCAGCATTCGCGGTTGGACTGCAGGAGGTTTGGCTATTCTGGGGTTCGTTTTTGGTTGCTCCGCTCGTCTTTCAGTTCAGCGCCGGGCGCACATGGCGATCGCTAAAGCCCGCCATCATGCTAGAATTCCTAGCTGCCAAGTCGGCTGCTAGACGGTTTGCTTTTACCGCGAACGCAAAAGACTTGACCCTTCAATTGCTTTTTCGCGGAAGAATGGAGGAGATTCAGTT
>JBGSNS010000171.1:0-2863 GCA_041739515.1 Bdellovibrionota bacterium | reverse complement strand
TAACGCCAAGGGCATCTTGATTTCACTACTCGACGGTATCAAAAAATTCTTTAATTAATTCGAATCACACCAATTTCTTCGAACTTTCCCCTCGCCATGATAGCGGTACGCAAGATCGCGCCGTATAAGCTCTTCACCCACTGGGTGCCCATCAACCAGAACGGTTCCTAGTATTCTAAAATACTTGTCCTTTTTAACTTCGACTACATCGACCCGCTCGGCGTTGTCTATCAAAGACTTCAATAGGGATTTTGCTTTTTGCGCCTTTAGCTTCTCGCACATGTCTTTAGTCGCCAATTCCGGAGTATCAATTCCAGCGATTCGAACCCCTAATCTTTTTCTACTGCCGACATTCCCTGCTGAACTAAATCCGAGAATCGCGCTAGCAGCATCGGGCTTTCCTCGCCGCCAGAGCTCTGCGTTGATGAAATACATAACGATGATGTGTGATGGAATTCTGCAAAATAATGCGGCAAAGTTATCTGCGCGTAAAAATCATCGAATGAGCACTGTTCGGAACGTAAAAAGTTTAAATTAGCGCTGACCGGACTAGCAGTAAGGCCCGGCGCAGAACAGTACGCTGTGTTCGATGTCCACAAACCACTGAAGGCCACGTCAGGTTAAGTGGTTTGAACTAGCTCAAACAAAATTCCCGATAACCTCCCGTTCTCGTTGCATAATTAATCGATTTCCCTATCCATCATAGAACAGTGGGTTACTACAACTAATTTAAACGAAATGCACTATATTGCAGCTGAAGGGGGGCAGCTCAATTAGTACAAAGAATAGAGACAGAGGGAACTTTATCTGTATTCGTGGATCGGGCTTTCCCAGCACGTAGCGCCCAAGAGCCATCAAATTTCGCATGAACTAGTCATTTGGGAATGATCGCCTCTGACGAGTTCAGCCACTGGAGAGAAAGTGAATTCCGGTTGTAAGATGACCTGAAAATGGAAACCAGCGTCATCAACTTTCCACTTGGGCTGGACTTTTACTACTACTGGGCCGCCGCACGCGTTTTCTTCGGCGGGGGCAACCCTTACGACACAAAAGCGCTACACGATGCTCTGTCGGTAACGGGAATACCATTTGGAACGGACTTTACGATGTTTCCGTATCCTCCAACATTGCTCCCGTGGCTTTTTCCATTATCTCTTCTGTCTCCGAGTGCTGCCCTAGCGTGTTGGCTAACCCTCCTTACGTTTTCAGCGATTGCACTTGGCATGTTGGCCCGACGCATATTTAGTGTGGGAAAAGAAGTAAGCCCATTACTTTGGGTTTGTATCCTTTTATCCTTTGCTCCACTTTTACGGGGAATGATGCTCGGACAAGTGGCCGTTGTCTTGGCGATGCTAGTTACTCTTGGCCTGTCTCTCCTAAAGCGTGAGAGAGCTATTTTGGCTGGATTGGTTCTCTCTTTTATTTTATGGAAACCACAGTCGTACCTTATACTTTTCACAGCCTTGCTCGCAATCGAACTGCGAGCAGGCAAGCTCAAACTTCTTATCGGCCTCGCATCTGGCCTCCTCTCCCAGGTTTTAATCGTAGTCACGATGCGACCAAGTATAATCTATGAGTACGCGCAGTTCGTAAAATCATCTGGACAAAAGCTAATAGCACTAGAGAACAACCCGACGATCTGGATCTGCAACGCATTAGAATTCCCTGATGCCTTCATCTTAGTGCCGGCTCTCTCTATGGCGTTAGTCGGTTGCTGGTCCTGGAAATACGGTCTCACATGGGAGCAAATCTTCGCAGTGATTTGCCCAGTTTCTTTGCTATCTGCTCCTTTTGGCTGGATCCACGAAAGCTTGTTATTAGTTCCAGCGCTCGCCTTGCTCAGTGGATTGAGTGCAAGAAAATTTGGCGTTGTCTCTGTTTATGTCGCCTCAACTGCCATAGCCCCCATGCTCCTTCTGATTCCAAATTCAAGAATAGAAACGTATTCCACTTTCTATCCGGTGATGGTTCTGGTTGGATGGTTATTTCTTCACCGAGAGGGAACTATCCCCAATTTTCCACCATCTCCTCGAAACGTTACAACGGCCTGCGACTGAAACGCTAAGTCGATGCGTTGCGCCTGACTAAGCCGTTCACCTAGCTGAGCACTAACTTCAGCAAGCCTAGTTAACTGCTCTGAAATCCGTGATGGGGTACCAAGCTCAAGCAAAACTTCCGGATGATTCGTGTCAAAACCGAGCAGCACTTCCGAATCACTCGAAAATGCTACAGTCGTTGGTGAGTTTGGTTCTAGGGCAATAAACAGTTCCAAAACCGCCAATAATTTTTCCCGCATTACCTGCGGGGTTGTTTCAAATCGATCGCTACCGATAACGATTGGCAACGAGGAACGGGCTCTCCCGTCGTCCGAAACGGGGCCTATCACTCCGCCGTCATCACCTACTAACAACCAACCACCGCGTAGCGAAACTAATGCTACTGGTTGGCGCTCAACAACTGAAACCAGAAAACATTTGATTGAATACCACGCGCATCTACTAACGACGGCGCTTTTTACAAGTGGCTGGCCGACCAACGCTTTCTCAATAGTTGGCGCTGACACTAACCACCACCAGAACGGTTTTTCTGTAGGCAATAAAACCTCTAGATCCTCATTTCGTAATCTGGAAAGCCCTATGAATTCTATCTCGACGTTGTAAATGGCAAGATCGAACGATTTTCGAATCGACCATGAAGCGTAATCCAACTCTTGCGGGAAATATATGAAATAGATCCGTTGGAGTGTCCGCGATGTCAGGCAAAGATGCGCATCGTTGCGTTTATGCACGACCCGATAGCGATAGCCAACACCATGCGCTCGCTTGGGCTACCGGACTTTACCGCACCGCCAAAGATCCCGCGC
>JBGSNS010000164.1:0-26338 GCA_041739515.1 Bdellovibrionota bacterium | reverse complement strand
TTCCGAGCATGCCGACGAGCTACAAGAAATTAGACTTGTTTTAGCGAAACTTGAGCAACCGCCGGAAAGTAATAAGAGGCGCCTCGGGTTCTAGGGTCGGTGGATAACGGCATAGGGTCAGCGGGCGCACGTTAGTGCGATCCGCTGGGCCCGTTTGTTAATCGGCGAGTCGCGCTCCCCGGCTACTTGCATACAAAATCGGACGCTCTACTCCACCATTTTCAATCTTCACTATCGTAAATATTGCATCGTGTACCGGTTGCCTAAATTCAAAGTTTCGAGTCTGCGCCGCGACAACGTCAATTCGATCATTCATTATTCCGTGAACATTTCCAGGCTGAGACACCGAAACCTCATACGACCCTGGCTGTTCCAAGGTAACCATAAACCCTGCGACCGATTCCGCTTGGTTACCTTTAGCGATAGTCAGTTGAAGGCCAAGTTCCCTAACGGAGTAGTTAATCGCTCCATTATCGGCTCTACGGGGAGCGAGCGCCGCTGGCAAAAAGTGTCCGGCAAGTGCTCCTATCCCTAAACTCGCCGCAACGATTCCAATTTTTGCATTCATATCTCGTGACATACTACCTCCACGGTCAAGCCGATTAACATTATGCATTCTAAACGACTTCCCATCGCTACACCAAGGTCATGCGAATCCATATAGAGAAGTCGTTTAGAATCTGTTGAACGGTTCCGCCCTTCTTGGATAGCAGCTTAGCGAGCTATGGGGAAAGTATTAATCAGCTGGAATTACAAGGGTTTATAGTAGCAACGACTATCCAAGTGGCTGCTTTGCAAGAGCCACACACGAGCCACGGCTTTGGCAGCGGTGCCTGCGGCACCGCTGCCTTTAGCACGGAACGAACGAGAGTAAGCTTTATGGTTCTGTTGCGATTAGCGAGAAACCCGAAGTGACGAATACGGGTGAATTGTTTTGGGACGCGGTGAAGAAGAAAGCGACGTAAGAATTCTACAGCACTTAACCGAATAGTCTGCCGCTTGCCGTGCTGCCAACGAGCGGCGCGAGCGCTAAACGAAACTACTCCGTTGCGAAGTCCGAGTATCCGCCGATTCGATATCGCAATTCTGTGCGTGTACCGAGACAGGTACTTAAGCACTGCGGTAGGACTTGCAAACGGTGGCTTGCAGTAAACAACCCACGGCGTTGCACGAGCAGCGGCAACGATAGAATCAAAATCTGGTTCCTCTTTCAGCGTTCCTCGTTCTCGTGCGTCTTTTAGGTACGCGATAAATTTACCGCGAAACACTGCGCTTAGAACTTTGATAGGCAGAAAGAATTTTCGACTTTTGCACCCAATCCACCGCTCTTCACGCACCCCTCCTGCCGGCACTACGAAATGTACGTGCGGATGAAACTCCAACTTTTGAGTCCACGTATGAAGGATCCCGAAGAATCCAAGCTCCGCGCCGAGGTGCTTTTTATCTCTGGCTACCGTTTGAAGCGTTTCAGCGGCGGCTCGAAACAAAATATCGAATGCTACTGCGCGATTGCGCAGCACTAATAGTCGCAGCTCGGATGGCAACGTGAATACACAATGAAAGTACGGCACAGGTAGTAATTCTCGCGCTCTAGCTGCAAGCCACTTACCGGTTTTACTGCCTAAGCACTGCGGGCAGTGCCGATTGCGGCACGAGTTAAACCCGAGCTCCTCTCTACCGCATTCGGCGCAGCGGTACCGATGACCCCCAAGGACTGCAGTGCGACATGAAGCTATCGCCGAAAGAATGCGAACCTCAGGCGCATGGGTACCATGCGCCTGAGTATAAGCTGCACCGTGCTTGCGCACGATGTCAGCCATGGTTGCGTTCATCGCGAACTAAGTGGGCTTTTAACCGTTTGAAGATGATCGGTTGTAACTTTAAGGTAACGCTGCGTTGTCGTGATGTGCGCGTGCCTGAGCAGCACCTGTACGGTGCGCAGGTTTGTGCCTTGTTCTAATAAGTGTGTTGCAAAGCTATGACGCAACGCGTGCGGATGAATTTCTGTGTTAAGTCCTGCTCTCTGCGCAGCCTCCTTGCAGAGTCTCTGTAATACTTCAACACTTCCAGCTTTACCGTATCGATTCGGAAACAGGTAATCTTTGGGACGGTACTCGCGCCAGTATTGTTCGAGCAGTTTTAACAACGCGGCTGACAACAAGACTTGGCGCTCTTTGTTGCCTTTGCCAGCTCGAATGTGAATCACGTTACGCGCTCGATCTATGTCGGAAACGCGTAGCGCCATGACCTCCGCCACTCGCGCGCCGGTATCGTACGTAACACTTATCAGTGTGCGTTCCCGTAGATTGGTTGCTGCCCTAATGAGTTTCTTAACCTCTTGCTTCGTTAGCACCACCGGTAACGTTTGTTGCGCGCGTGGATAGGGCAGATGTCGAATCATCCACTCTCGGTTCAATGTTACAGCGTACAAGAAGCGAAGTGCTGAGATGTCCTGTTTAAAGGTGGAGGTTTGTATCTTATCCACCTGCACCCGGCGCAGCAGGTACTCGCGCACCTCTGATTCGCTTAAATCAGCCGGAGAACGCTTATAATGCTTAGCCAATCTTTGAATCGCTATTACGTAAGATTTTTGTGTAGATGAAGCTAAGTTTCTGATACTCATATCCTCGATCAGCTTCTTGCGAAGTTCGGTCATAAATCCCCCTTAATTGGTGTAGTTACTGGTTTCTGGACAATTCCGGTCTACACCAGATTAAGGGGATTTTTCGCCACGATTCTTTTCGCTCTTCGTGCTACCCTCGGGCGGCGGGCGGTCGGGGAACTGATGGTACTGTAGATTTTGCCCTGTACGCGCTGACTTCAACGCAAAAAAAGAGACTGGCTCGCACCAATCTCTTTTTCTTCAACGAACTACTTCCGCGCTTCGCGCGGATTCGTTCAACATATTATTGATCAGGATCCCCGATTACTCCAACCCCGACGCCATCCGGGGTTATGTAAACCTATCCGGGACATGTAGCAGGAAGTAATTCTTGAATATAAATGAAGGGTTATGACGACGGCGTAGGCAAATTCCAAGATCTGCAAGGTGAGGCCGATCCTGGAGATCTTGGGGGCGACATTTCATCCACTGGCATATTAATGATCGCCCGGCCTAACAACATTCGCCCATAAGTTGCGATAGAGCTGGAATGAACGACATACCACCTCCTAAGCTCCTAGTTCGAGTCCGAAATCTTTTACGCACTCGCCACTATTCTTACGTCACTGAAAAGACTTACTTGGCCTGGATTCGACGCTTTATTCATCATTTCAACAAACAGCATCCTCACGATTTAGGCCCCCAGGCTATCGGCGAGTATTTGACGTTCCTGGCTACTCGCCGTCAGGTGTCGGCATCAACTCAGAACCAGGCCCTTAATGCCCTGGTCTTTCTATATCGCGAAGTACTTAAGTTTCCTCTAGATGATATCCCGGGAATAGAGTGGGCTCAACGACGCGAGCGCATTCCTATTGTCTTCTCGCGCGATGAAGTCACTCAGATCCTGTCAGTTCTTGCACCGACGCAAAAACTGGTGGCCTCCCTTCTATACGGCTCCGGACTGCGGCTCGCTGAATGTCTGCGATTGCGTGTCAAAGATTTAGACTCGAATCGACGTCAAATTGCGATTTGGGATTCAAAGAGCAACAAAGATCGCTTGGTGATGCTGCCTATTCCGCTTATTAATCCGTTGCGAGAGCATCTAGTGAGGGTGCGCGGACTTCACGAGGCTGATCGTAGCGCTAAGATTCCCGGCGTAATGATGCCAACTGCTCTCGAACGCAAGTATCCGAACGCAGCAACGTCATTCAAGTGGTTCTGGGTATTTCCTTCAACAAAGCTATCTGCCGATCCTCGCACCGGCATCATTCGCCGACACCACTTACACGACTCGATTATGCAAGGCTCCCTAGCTTCAGCGCTCGCGCGCTTGGGAATCGAAAAACATGCAACGTCTCATACCTTTAGGCATTCCTTCGCCACACACTTGCTTGAGGATGGAACTGATATTCGAACGATTCAAACGCTACTGGGCCATAAGGATCTCAAAACAACGATGATCTATACTCACGTTATCAACCGTGGTCCGACGGCAACACGTAGCCCATTGGAGTCGGTGTGGGCGGCGGATGCGGATTCGAATATCAATAGCACTAGAGAAAACAAGGCTGCCCCTATGGATACCAACGTGGCCGCAAGCCAAAGCAGCACTCAAGGCGCTATAAGCCCGGGCAAACGGATTTGGTGGGAACATCTAAGGAGTTGGGTCTCTCAGAGAATTCTCCGGAAGCGCAAAACACAAACCAAAACTCCCGCGCTGACGTAATCATCGAGATCAAGTATCGTATCGAGGTGTCGCAGATAACTGAAATTTTATTCCGTCCATTGCCGAGATCCGTAGCAGCACTTGCTCTGCTGGTGGTTTTTGCCATTGCACACTTACTTCTCCCCTCACGTCTTTATCTTCCTAACGACGGAACCATTGATTTTGTGCAGTATTGGGCCGCAGCACGAATTATCGAACAAGGTGGCGACCCTTACGATCCTGCGCAAATGCTGGAGGTTGAGAGAACCGTGGGATTCACGCAGCAGCGCCCGATTATGTACTGGTCTCCGCCATGGTTTATTTCTATAGCCAAGCCGATCCTTGCATTAGATTTTCCCGTCGCCGCTGCGACTTGGATGCGCGTTTCGGTAGCTTTGTATCTGTTAACCATCTGGCTCGGAACGCTAGTTTCGCAACGTGGTCCAAACGCTATCGGTATCATCGTGCCGCTACTATTTGCGCCGCTCTTTGATTGCTTAAGGTGGGGGCAATCCTCCACAGCTTTAGCGTTCGGGGTTGGCATAGCGCTATTTTCGTTGGCGTCAATTAAGCGTGTTTTTGGACGAAATAACGCCTCACTTTTGTTCGGCACGGTAATTCCGTGGCTAAGCCTTAAGCCTCACCTATTTTTAGTAATTGGAGCAGCCACGTTATTCGCTATAAAAAAATGGAAAGTTTCTGTTCTATTTTCCTTAATTGGAGCAGCGGTATCAATCTTGGTTATTACGCAGCTTTCATTAAGCCTGCCCAAGGCAACTATCAATGGCTGGGGAAAATCCCTGCTTGTTGCAGAGAGCACGATAGAAGATCGAGTCATAGATGCTCGTCAAAATTGGATCACACCTACGGTCGCGGGCATAACCCGTTTAGGTATTCTCGAATTTTCTTCAGATACGAAGACTTCGACACCCCCTCTGTGGCCGTCTTTATTAATCCCCGCCCTCGGCATAGTAATCGCGTATCGACTACTATCGGGCGACACGTCATCGCTCACGATGGCTGCAGCTTTGTTGGTTTCTGCGTTGTTCGCTCCTTACGGATGGCACTACGATCTTGTCATTTTAGCAGCTCCACTGTCAGCAATACTCTGCGAGACCCGGCGTCTTCTAGACGGCTGGCCGATAATATTAGCGGTCATAGTAGGCAAAATCACGATGCCTATGATTACTGCCCAACACCAGTTTATCGGCGAGGCGCTCCTACTTCTGCTCGCGCTCTTGTTTATGATAATGTTAGACCGCAGCGAACGCGGCCGAATTCCATCATGAACGGCTTGCCTTGGGACCCAACCCTTACTAAAGATAGGGGTGTCAAAAATTAATCCAATTAGAGCTATCCCGTGTTAAGTAAAAACTCTTCCCTTTCCGTTCCTTTTCTTAGCGCCTCTTCGAATCAAGCGATGGATTTTAATCGTCGATTTCTCGTGCGCGCCGATCTAAACGTCCCGGTTGATAGCAGCGGAAAAGTTGGCGACGAACATAGGTTATCGGTACTTACTCCTACCCTCGATTTTCTCTCCAGCAAGGGGGCTAAGACCGTATTAATTTCGCACTTAGGAGACCCGAAAACTCCCTCAGAGACACAATCGCTTCAAACCGTGGCAGAGGCCTTGGCTCGCCAAGTTAAGCATCCGGTACATTTTTACGACACATGTTTGGGTCAAGATGTAGTAGCTCGGACGCAAGCGATGAAACCGGGCGAAATTCTAGTGCTAGAGAACTTGCGCGCTCACTCAGGTGAAAAAGCAAACGACAAACGATTTGCACAAGAACTTGCCAAGCTTGGAGATGTTTACGTTAACGATGCCTTCGCTAGTTCGCATCGTGAGCACGCCTCTCTCGTTTCGCTTCCAGTGCTATTCAAGGAAAAATTTGCAGGACTTTTAGTTGAGCGCGAGCTTTCCGTTTATCATCGCAGCCTCGAGAATCCTAAGCGACCACTTTGTGTAGTTGTTGGTGGTGCTAAAGTTTCTACTAAACTAAAGATGTTAGAGCGTCTTTCGAATATCGCAGATAAGATAATTATCGGTGGCGCGATGGCTAATACCTTCCTTGCAGCTCAAGGGTTGCAGATGGGTCGCTCACTCTATGAGCCGGAATTGATTCCGCACGCGCTCGGCATTCTCGCCAACCTATCGCGCAGAGACGCGAAGGTGTACCTGCCGGTGGATCTTGTGGCGGCGACATCGATAAAGGATGGAGAGGGAGCTAGGCCGGTGCCAGTGCAGGAGTTTCCGGCTGATTTGATGGCGCTCGATATTGGCCCCGCAACCACGTCCCTATATAAGTTGGCGGTTCTTTCGTGTGGCACTCTGGTATGGAACGGTCCGATGGGAGTATTTGAACACGAAACCTTTAGCCACGGCACATTCGGCTTGGTTGAGGGAATCGCTGCTTCGCACGGCTTTAAAGTCGCCGGTGGCGGAGAAACGGATGCGGCCATTCATCAAATGGAGCTTGGACATAAGTTTGATTTTATCTCATCGGGCGGAGGAGCTTTTCTAAAATTGCTCGAAGGTGATGGATTGGTCGCGATCAAAGCACTAGTTCAACAATAGTAATATAGATTTGAAAAAATCAGACGCACGAGAACTGCCGCGTGGCGTTCAATCGCATGCTAGCAAGCTAACTCGGAACGCTTATTCCAAGTCCAACTGAAATACCTCAGCGATCCGCAACCCGCACTCACCGCTCAAGATCGAAACTAATTTTCCACTTGGACGAACACATGAAACAGAGATGGGATTCCCGCTTACGAAGCCAAATACACGGGTAAAATACACAGCGTCAGTGTTGAGCGCTGAAGGATCTGAAGACCGCAGCGCTACTTCCACTACTCCGAGCTGCTGGTCTGAAAACGTGACGATTCTGGATTTAGAAGATGGGATCAGATCGACGGTGCCACCGCCCGCTTGCGAGCTTAGCAAACCCTTCGCTGCCTCCACCGCCTGCGAGACCACAACTTGCTCGATACTTTTTAAATTCGTCTCGGTAAACTCAGACTCCTGAAAACCAATCTCATTTTCCTGTCGCACCGAAGTTACGACTACATCGGAAGTGTCGGTCTCCACCTGTTGCCCTTGCAGATCATCAGCAACTGGCGAGGATCGAAAGAAGCGTTCTCCCAGAACGACTACAAGAACTAGTCCGACAAAAATGAAGAGTATTCTATATTTCTGGAGAGCCGGTGGCTTATCGGATATCGACATATCATCTCCCCATAACTAAGCCCCATTACTAAGTAGGGCAACGGAGCACGAGCAATGTTTAGAGCCAGACTCCTCGGTAAAGCTCTTCATTCTCCAAGCATTTCCCAGCACCTTGAACGACGGCTGCCAGCGGATCATCGGTTACGTGCACCCTGATCGTCAATTCCTCCGCTAGCCTGCGATCCAGACCTTTCAGCAATCCGCCACCGCCCGCAAGCGCAATTCCAGCTGAGATAATATCACCGGCTAATTCTGGCGGGGTATTCTCAAGAGTTTGTCGCACAGCGCCTATTAAACTTCCCACTACTTCGTTAATTGCTTCGCGAATTTCGCCGCCGTTTATTACCAAAGCCGCCGGCGAGCCGCTGGTCAAACTGCGCCCCTTAACTTCCATCTCCTGACCATCGTAATCAGAGTGCGCGCAACCAACCGTTTTTTTAATCAACTCAGCGGTTGCTTCACCAACCAACAAGTGATGCCGCCGTCGTAGATGATTGATAATCGCCTCGTCCATCGCGTCACCGCCCATGCGAACGGAGATTGAATATACTACATCTTTTAAACTGATGACCGCGATATCCGTTGTGCCTCCACCGATGTCCATGATTAGGCTTGCTACCGGTTCCGTCACTGGAAGACCGCATCCGATAGCTGCTGCCATTGCCTCATCGATCAGCATCACCTCACGCGCCTCACCCTCGATTGAATCTCGAATCGCGCGCTTTTCAACCTCTGTGATACTTGAAGGTACACCAACGACGACTCGTGGACGCAACAAAGCCTTACTCCGCTTACGGGCTTTTGAAAGAAAATGAGCGAGCATCATGCTCGCAACTTCGAAGTCAGCGATCACTCCGGTCCGAACCGGGCGGATCACTTTAACTCCGTCTGGCACTCGACCGAGCATAGCTTTTGCTTCTGCACCGAATGCGATCGCCTTGCGTCGATTACCATCGGTGCGCACGGCTACGATCGAGGGCTCGTTAAGAACGATTCCGGCACCTTGTTCGTAGATGAGGGTATTAGCGGTACCTAGATCGATTGCAATGTCGCGGGAGAAAAACCGGAGCATGGGACTCACAAAATAAAGATATTAAAAGACGGTCCACTAAAAAGCCGCTCAAATCAACTTAAGAAGTCCTTGTCATGAGGTTTTCTTTCGTCGGTATCCTCGCGCGGCTCTCATTGTTTACTGTCTTTCTCGTGCAAAGACACCATTTCTAGTACAAAAGCTCTAATTCTACTAAAGTCGAACCGGAATTTAGTGGCTTAGACTTATCGTCTAGATATGCAAGAAGACTAATAGATTAGGGGCTGATAAAACTCAATCAACCGTAAATTTTCCTCAGTCGTTTAAATTAAGGACACGTATGACAACTAGCACTTCGACCCCTACACAGCAGCCGCCAACTACCGTTATCGAGTTTGGGGCTACTCCCGGAACTGGTGTTGGCGTTATCGGCGCGGGTCAGATGGGGGCTGGAATAGCTCAGGTTTGCGCTGCGGCTGGGATTAAAACCGTAGTCTGGGACGGCAACGCGGCAGCACTCGATCGTGGGGTCGCTGGAATTCACTCTATGCTAGGCAAGCTCGTAGAGAAAGGCAAAATCAGTGCTGATGCTGCGAGTAGTACGAAGTCTAATTTAACGGCTGCCACCAAGATTGAAGACCTCGGAAATTGCGCGATGGTTATTGAGGCCGTTGTTGAGAAATTCGATATTAAAGCGGATCTTTTCCAACGTCTAGAGAAGCTCCTCCCGCCAACCTCCATTTTGGCATCGAATACGTCCTCTATCTCCATCACCAAACTTGCTGCGGCTACTCAGCGTCCTGATAGGGTGGTCGGCGTTCATTTCATGAACCCTGTCCCGGTCATGGCGTTGGTGGAAATGATTAGAGGACTTCAAACCAGCGACTCAACCTACGAATCAGCGAAGGGTCTCGTTTTAAAGCTCGGAAAAACTCCGGTTTTGGCTCTGGATAGCGCTGGGTTTATCGTGAATCGGATTCTTTGTCCGATGATCAACGAAGCGATCTTTCTACTCCAGGAAGGGGTGACGGCAGCGGACGTCGACGCCGCAATGAAATTAGGCACGAATCAACCGATGGGCCCGCTGACCCTCGCGGATTTTGTTGGGCTCGATACTTTACTACTAATTCTTCAAATACTTCACCGTGAACTGGGAGAAGACAAATACCGTCCGTGCCCACTCCTAATCAAATACGTAGAGGCTGGATGGTTTGGGAAGAAGTCCGGACGGGGCTTTTATAAGTATACCTAGAGTCACTAGGCGTTTTTTGATTCCTCTAACGGTTTAGTAATTCAGGATTAGTCTGTAGAGTATCCGGCATGCACGTAACGAAATGGGGGGAATACGGAATTCTTTGCAGCGTGTTCCTTGCTCAGAGGTATCTTGCAGCGATCGAATCCGATGCCAGCGGAGAGATCCCGAATCAGGTCAGTAAGGGTCCGGTAGGTGCGCTCGAAGTGGCGCAAGCTCAAGGAATTCCCGCCCAATACACACAACAGATTTTGCAACGCCTTAGACGTGGCGGCATCGTGACCAGTATTCGCGGCGCTCACGGGGGTTATGTGCTAGATCGCCACCCGGCACAAATAACTCTTCTAGATATTATGAAAGCGGCGGAGGGCTCAACGTTCGACGTTATGTGCGAAACCTCGCCGGCGTATCCGGGCACCGGAGAGTCCACTGAATGCGTAGGTGGAGGAATCGGTGGATGCAATTTAAAGGAAGTTTGGCTGGAAGTGCGCGCCGCGATCGATACAGTTTTAACGTCTCGCACGCTCGAATCACTGCTGGCCGTATCCAGCAGCCCAGCCAACAGCTTAGTTCAAATATCCAACAACGTTTCTAGAAGTGTAAGCTGCTAGTAGAGATCTTGCCGAGACAGGCCTGTCCTTCTCAGCACGCCCGTTACTTTTTAGATTTTTTGATGATGGGTAATTTTTCCTGACTCTTGTCAGATGCAGATGCTGCTTCGATCGGCTCGGCGGCACTTGCTGCGGGCTGCCGGGTTGATGCCGATCGACGATGATGAACAACGATCGTACTAACCAAAATTCCAATTAACAAACCAAAACTCAATGCGATCGGAATTATATACCGCCGCTTCGAGTCCGTAGTGGCTTGTGAATATGCAAGCTGTGAGTATCGCTCAAGGGAGACGCCGGCCTTAATTTCCGCTCCGGCGGATTGTGGCTCGGCAACAACTGCTTGCTTCGATGGATTACTAAGGGCTGTGCGCATTTCACCAGCAGTTTGATACCGGCGGGTTGGATCGTGATCTAGTGCGCGTCCCAGAATTTCAATGTGCTTCGGGGAAACTCCAGCAAGGGTCGCACGGTTAATCTCGAAACGGGTCTTAACTAAATAGTTTATGACTTCTTGTCCGCGTAGATGACTGAGCCACCGTTTTCCAGAGACAAGCTCATACAGTAGAAGTCCTAAAGTGTAGATATCGCCACGTTCATCGTAAACACTACGTCGCACGTACTCCGGCGGCATGTACTGGGGCGTTCCCAATAAAAGTCCGGGCTGCGTCAAACCTTGCGCACCAAGCTGCTTCATCAAACCTAGATCTGTCAGCTTTACCGTTCCGTCAGTACGTAATAGGACGTTCTCCATTTTGATGTCGCGGTGCACAACTCCATGTCGATGCAACTCAGCAACGGCCATCAAGACTTGATCCATTATTTTCTCGACAGCTTCGATACCGATTTTTCTCTGCGAGAACATCGCTTGCAGGGAACCTCCGTCGACCAGCTCCATCGTGTACGCAACACAATCCCCTTGTTCGATTAAGTCGTATGCCTCAACAAGATTGGGATGCCTGATGGACTGACACAATTTAATTTCTTGCAAGAAGCGATCGAGGGTCGCCTCGTCGAAGGCGTGCTCATCAGCCAACACCTTTAGCGCCATCACTTTGTTGTCGCGTTGACGGTCTTTGACCTTGTACACATATCCAGCGGCACCGTCCCCTAAAAACTCGAGGATCTCAAAGCGCTCAGTAAGCGCCGCTGGTCCGCGAAATCCCGCTGCAAGTCCAATTTCCACACTGTAGTTATCGGCAGTATCGGAGAATCTCCGAAGAAAAATGCCAAACTAGGTTTTGGAGCGGCTAACTACTCGATTTATTTGGACCGCGGTCCGCGGTCCCCCACTAGGAAACAGTTTTTATCTGCAATCGAAGCGGCACTCCCTCTCGGGTGATGAAAATATCGTTAACCGTTCCGTCGCTGACTGCTCTAAGAACCGTACTAACGAAGGTCTTAAACCCTTGAGGGTCAAAAACCACTACCCCACCAGCGGCTAATAGGATGTCATTGGTCTGAAGTCCGACAAGATCATAGACACTCCCCTTCTTGATATCGAACAAACGATATTGTGGCGTAGCGATCAAACCGGACTCTTCAGCACGTCGAAAAACTTCAACCATTCGTAGCGAGTTAACCGAGGCGCCACGACTTACAGCTTGATCAAGTGCTCGTCGTGAAATTTCCAAAGCTACCACTCTACCGGAAAACGGACCGTGTTGCTCCTCGTACTTAAGCGTTTGTCCTTCACGCGATCTAAATACTGAACAACCTGAGAGTAGGGTTATTCCTAGAAACAACACTAACAGAATCGATGCAAACTTATGAGCTCGCCCTCTACAGAAACTACCAATAATGGTCATCAGATAAACTCCTTAATCTTAATCAGCGAACAAAGCCTTTTTTGCATCCAATGCTATCCGCGAAGCTCGAAGTCGCTCTGCTACCAAAATCGAAGAAAGACGATCCAACGCTTCGTCACGCTCGGAATTAACGACTAAATAGTCGATCGTGCCGCCGAATTTAGAATGCTCGAAAAATCTAGCGAATTCAGCATTTGCGGTCTCAAGACGACGGGAGAGTTCCGCTTCCGACATGGCACCGCGCCCCTGAATCCTTTCAACCATGATTTGCTTTGTCGGTGGGGAAAGAAACACGATCACTGTATTCCTCGGCAGCTTATGCTTAAAGACCAAAGCTCCCTTAATATCGATATCCAACAAAAGATCTCCGCCGCTTGCTAGGGTCTCCTCAACCGCCTTGCGAAAAGTGCCATATAGATTGCCGTGTACTTCTTCGGTTTCAAAGAATTCTCCCAGTTCCTTACTCTTTACGAATGAATCACGAGATAGAAAATGATAATGAGTGCCATCTACCTCACCCTCTCTGGGGGCACGCGTAGTAGCGGAAATCGAATATTTAATTGATTTTGGATGCAACTCAATTAAGTCGGCGCCTAGGGATGTCTTCCCGCTCCCGGCTGGACCCACTAGGCACAAAACTATTCCTTCCTTAGCTACTTCCATCGTTCTCGCCAGTTAATAGGGTCTATAATTACAGGGTCTCACAGTTCTACTCAGCCTCATGTTCGCACCGCAACTCCTCTAGACTACGTTCTGCACCTGTTCCTTAATTCTTTCAACGATTCCTTTTCCAGCAACCACCTCGTGTTGAGCTGCGGCTAATCCAACCTTAGAGCCGATAGTGTTTAACTCTCGCAAAAACTCTTGGGTTAAAAAATCAAGCCGTTTTCCGGATGCGCCGTCCTTCATAAGCCGTTTAAACTCCGCGATGTGACTCGCAAGTCGAGTCAATTCCTCATGCACATCAGCACGTGAAACCAACAGCGCCACCTCTTGTTCGAGTCGGGCTAGATCCAACCCGTCCTTGGTAAGTACAGAATTCAATTTAGCCGTCAGATCGTTTTGCAATTTCTCAGGTTGCCGCTTTACTAATGCAACTACCCGACTTCTCACGCGATCCAATTCTATCAACCTCTCAGAGATATCGCTGGCCAAGCGTTTTCCCTCGCGGGATCGCATCGTCATCATTTGAGCGAGCGCCGCCTTAAGTCCTGACCAAACCGCGGCGTCCGGAAAATCTCGCTTTGGAGAACCCTCTACGAAATCGAAAATTTCCTTACGCGCAAGTAACATCTCAGCTAAATCATCGTCGGAAATGACGGCAAAAATTTTTTTGCTGCGCTTTAAGGTGGCCAAGCTTGTAGTGAAAAGCTTTTCATCGAAGAAAACTGCGCACTCTTTACGACTGTCATTCGCGACGGTAACCGTGACCTCGACACGTCCACGTTGAAGTTGAGGCTCTAAGTGCTCTTTTATCTGTGATTCGAGATCGCCTGAGAATTGATTGGGAACCCGTACAGAGCAGTCAAAATACCTGCTATTTAGAGAACGAATCTCTACGTTAAGCGTTCGAGAACCGCTTCGCGATCGTCCAGCACCGAAGCCGGACATACTTACTATCCCGCTCGCTGCTTGATCGGCTCGCTTTACCTTGCGAGATTCTGAAGATTGTCTTTTAGCTTTTTTCATCTTTGATATTCCTGACGATCCCGACTCACGTCCTACGATTCGATCTGCTCAATTTCGTGGATCAGCAGAGACTTTGTCACCGGCACCGTGCCTACCTGACTAACGACGACCCCTGCTGCTAGGTTTGCGAGCTCTCCTGATACCGCCGTGGAAAGTCCTGCTTGCTTGCCAGCCGCAAACACCGCAACCAGGGTGTCTCCAGCACCACTTACATCAAACACCTGACGCGCCTTCGTGGGCAGGAATAACGGCGTCTGCGAGTCTTGCTCAACGATACATACCCCTCCGCCCCCAAGAGAAAGCACTACAGTGGAACATCCCCAATTCATTAGCAGAGATCTAGCAGCCTTGGCGGCTGACTCGTTATCAGTAATCCTAATACCAGTGGCAGCCTCTGCCTCTTTGCGATTTGGCTTACACATACCGAGCTTGCGATAACGCTCGTAGTTATTGGGATGAGGATCGACCATCACGCTTGCTCCGGCCAGCACGACCGATTCAACTGCTTCGAGCACCGCTGGCACAACAACTCCCTTGCCGTAGTCGGAGATGACTAGGCCCTTATCGCCCACTCGCAAAACTATTTTTGCGAGCTGTTGCTGCGCATCAACTGACGCTGCCGCTCGCACCTCGTGATCGATGCGCACAATCTGTTGCTGACCAGCCATCACACGAGTCTTAACGGTCGTGCAACGATTCTTATCGACTACCAACAGGTCTGGGTTAATTTTCTGTTTCGACAACAGCTCACGAAAACTTTCAGCTTCATCATCGTCACCTACTAGTGCGGCTATGGAAACAGAAACTCCTAGTTGCGCCAAGTTATGAGCGACGTTGGCCGCCCCGCCGAGGCGATCTTCAGCATTTACAACATCCAAGACTGGAACGGGTGCTTCTGGAGAAATGCGCTCAACTTCGCCCCAAATATAGCGATCTACTATAGCGTCTCCCACCACGATCATCGAGACACCGGCGAGTTTATCTAACGCAGCTTTTAGCGCATCTTTCGTGAAAGTTTCTGTGGCCATACGGTCGCTCTCGCTTACTGCGCCATTCGCGCGCTAGCCTTAGTAAATACCGATTAACCTGTGTTTGCGCAAAAGGCGAAATGAACTCGACCTAATCACGCCTAAAGACCGCGGCAAACCCTCCAGCACAGCCGTGTAATTGAGGGAGAGCCTTGATAAAGCCATCCATCGTCACAAACCCGGCCGGAACCAGGGGGTGTGCAGTTACGAGTTTGTATTCTGGGAATTCCTTTAGAAACCACGCTGTCTGCTCCTCGTTCTCTGCGAAATCTAAAGAACAAGTGCTGTATACAAGGATGCCGCCATTCGGTCGCACCAAGTTTCTAGCATTAGAGAGTAGAACCCGCTGCGTTTCGATGAGTTTATGTAGGTCGCTCTCCTTTTTTCGTGCAAGAGCATCTCGTTTTTTTGAAAAAACGCCGGTTCCGGTACACGGCGCATCCAAGAGCACTCGATCAAACTGCCTTCCGTCGAGTTTCGCTCCAACGGCAGTACCATCTAACTGTTGCACCGAAATAGAGTTTAGTCCTAAACGAGAAGCATGCTCCTGAACTAGTGCTAGTTTTTTTTCGTTGATATCGGTCGCTAATACATCGCCCCGATCCCCCATTATTTCTGCTATATGAGTCGTCTTTCCCCCGGGAGCTGAACAGAGATCCAGGATCGCTTCCCCGGGTTGTGGATTAAGCGCTAGAGCCACTAACGCTGCACTTGGATCCTGCACCGTGCATATCCCCTCCGCAAAAACCTTCTCAGGGATACGTGCCCCGTTTAAATCAAGAGCTAACATCCCCGGCATCAATTCAAATGGTACGGCACTAACACCCACTTCGGCTAAACTAGCGATACATTTTTCAACGCTCGAGCGCAGCGGATTGACCCTCACAAACAGCGGAATTGGGCGATCTAATGCCTCGAGCAAATCGGCTCCTTGCTCTTTGTACTGTGCGGTAATACGGCTGTTGACCCACATCGGAATACTACTTAACTGCTCGATCGGTACGGTAGAGGCGCTAACTCTCCGCATTACGGCATTCACCAACCCTGCACGAGTTGGTCCCAAGAGTCGCCGCGCAGCGTTAACGGTTTCAGAAACCGCGGCATGATCCGGAACCGCGGTCAAAACTTTAAGCTGAGCAGCGCCAACGAAGAGCGCTGCGCGAAGGTCATGCGAGGAACGATCAAATTTCTCCACTAACGGCCTGAGAAGATTTTCGAGCGCTACCTGATTCTCAAGAACGCCTTTAACGATAGCCTCAGCAAGGTTCTGATCGCGGGGATCCTCTCCTGCGCGACGGTGAATATCGGAGATGATCCGGTCGAGATATGCGCCATCTGCATGAACCCGTATAAGACCCCACATAGCGGCGTCTCGGGGCCCGGTATGACCAGAGCCACTCGGGGACCGCACCTTGCGCTCATCGGAACGAGGATATCCGGACTTTGGGAATTTTGTGTTAGAACCACTACTACTTGTCATGCTTTCCAGTATCGTCTGTCGGGGTCTTTTATATCGCTATGTTCAAAAAACCAACTACTCTTACGGAATTCTTACAATGGACGAAATCGATCCTCGAAGAGGAGAGTTTCGTTCAGGTTTCCCTGGGCAAACCGAGCCTCAGGAATCCAAAAACTCCAAACACCACCTCGAACGTATTAAAACGCGCCGTTCTTAGACCAGTGGTTGTCAAAGAGGGAGAACGCATTCTCTTAGTGATGACTGAGGCGAGACGAGACTTAACCCAAACACTCACATTCGAGAACGCAGCATCTTACATCGAGACGAATCTTGGCACTAGCTTCTTAAGTGCCGCGGTTAAAACTACTGAGCGTGATGTATTTTTAGAAATTACTAAATCTGGCGGGGTTCAGATCGGCACATCTAAGCCCTCTATAACCGCCGCCCCATCTCGAGAGCACAATCGGGAAAAACAATTCACCTTATCGCCCAAACTGCCTTGGTTACGCGATTTGGGAATTACGAACTCAAGCGGCGAACTTAAAAATGAGATGCGGGATAAATTCATCCAAATTGAACGTTTCGCAAATATTATAAGACCGGAACTGGAGAAGCTTTCCCCGGATATCCGGCGAATATCTGCGATCGATGTCGGGAGCGGAAAAAGTTACCTCACATTCGCCTTGTATCAAATGATTCAAAAAACGTTCCCTGAAGCGGAGGTACAGGTACGGGGAATCGAGAAACGAAATGATTTGGTTAGCCTAAGCAACGATGTTGCGAGGCGAAATGAGATTGCGGGCTTGCGCTTCGTGTACGGACTAGCGGACGAAATGAAAAAAGAACCGTTAGATATCGCAGTAGCTTTGCATGCATGTGACACCGCAACGGATGACGCGATAAATTTAGCAATTCAAGGGAGGGCGAAGATTATCTGCGTCGCGCCATGTTGCCATAAATATGTGCGCAAGAAGATGAATCCTACCGGCGTGCTTGAAGTTTTAACTCGCCACGGAATTCATGCTGAACGATTCGGAGAGTCGCTTACAGACGCACTCCGCGCGCTATACTTAGAAGCGCACGGCTATGAAACGAAAGTTGTAGAATTTATTGATAAAAGCCATACAGCTAAAAATACGATGATTCTTGGATTCTACTCTGGAAAGACGGATATCTCTGCGGCAAAGGCACAGACAATAGAGGCCATGCAAGCGGCCGGGCTTTCCGATTTCTATTTAGATACTTTAAAAGTCAAAAAACCGGGCGAGGTGCCTACCACTGGGATGGATCCACGACCAATAAGTTAAGTGTCGGACATATGTCTCGATTTATTCGGACCGCGGACCGGCTTGTCCTTCGTAGCCTTGGCGTAGGAGGATGGTGCGCTTTTTGAATCTCTGAATAAGATCGTGCGGACCGGCGGTCCGCGGTCCAGGTTGGCAAGGCTCATTAACGAAGTAATTTTTACGCTTCCGCAGCACCGGCCGCTACGGACTCTAACGACAGGATTTTAACTTCACTCGATTTTCGCTTTACCTGCAACACCCGCTGCCCGGTGATATCAAGCGCCGTTAGAACGTTGTCGTATACGCAACCTGTGTCGATTCCGATCTTGTACGGAAGATTCAGAAATACCTGCCAGTACGGAGTATGGCCAAAAACGATGGTTTTCTCGAATTTGTGAATGTTCTGCAAAAACTCATCTCGAATCCACAACAATTCATCCGGAGTTTGTTCATCCAACGTTTTTAACGGATGTAAGCCCGCGTGCACGAAGATTCCTGGCCCAATTATTACTCCGTATTCAGTTGTCTGAAGAAAATCCAAATGCGCACGAGGAATTTGTTTACGGACCGTCTCGGCGTCTTGATTCGCTGCAAGTCCATAGCTTAGCAGCGTATCGGTGCCGCCATTGCGTAGGTAAAAATCCCCGTGCGCTCCTTCAAATCCAAGATAGCTAAGTAGCATCGCTTCGTGGTTTCCACGCAAGAAAATTGTGTTCGGAAATTTAATGCGAAATGCGATCAGACGATCGATTACGCCACGACTATCCGCCCCGCGATCGATATAGTCCCCGATAAACACCACACGATCGTCCGCCGTTAGTGCTTCTTCAATCTCAAGATGCGCAAGCAATGCGGTCAATTCTACCAAACAGCCGTGAATATCTCCGATGGCGAACAACCGTCCACTAGTTGGGGTGACCTCACGCAACAGTCCCATTCGCTATTCCCCAACTTTTAAGATCGCTAGAAATGCTTCTTGAGAAACGGCAACTTTCCCCACCTGCTTCATGCGCTTCTTACCTTCTTTCTGCTTATCGAGGAGTTTTCTCTTGCGGCTAATATCGCCTCCATAGCACTTTGCTGTCACGTTCTTTCTTAAAGCTCGAACGGTGCTACGTGAGATAATCTTACTTCCGATGCTGGCTTGAACGGCTATATCAAACATCTGCTGATCGAGTAGATCCTTCAGTTTCTCGCACAGGTCCCGACCCCTAAAGAACGCATTATCACGATGCACAATTGTGCTGAGCGCGTCGACGATGTCTCCATTTAGCTTAACATCCAGCTTTACTAGGTCTTCGATGCGATAGCCGGAGAGCTCATAGTCAAACGAGGCATACCCCTTTGTGAGACTTTTGAGACGATCGTGAAAATCTAGAACTATCTCTGACAGTGGTAATTCATAAACGATCATAGCGCGCGTTTCACCGTGAACGGTCAAATTGAGCTGACTTCCGCGCTTATCTTCACACAGCTTTAGAACGCTACCTACATACTCTTTCGGGCAATGCACGGTAGCGTGCACTAACGGTTCCTCGATCTGAGCGATGCGGCTGACATCCGGAAAATCAGCTGGGTTATCAACCATCATGATCTCTTGGTTCGTCAACGTTACCCGGTATTGCACCGACGGGGCGGTGGTAATGAGCGAAAGATTAAATTCTCGCTCCAACCGCTCTTGGATGATCTCCATGTGAAGCAGACCGAGATATCCGCAACGAAATCCGAATCCCAATGCAGCCGAGGTCTCCGGCTCATACGTAAAAGATGCGTCGTTTAACGCAAGCTTCTCTAGCGAAGCTTTTACGTTCTGATACTCATCCGCATCGATTGGGAACAATCCGCCGAAAACGGCAGGCTTTACCTCTTTAAACCCAGGCAACGGTTCACAAGTTTCGTTTCCGGCAAGCGTAACTGTATCGCCGATCTTAACATCTCGAAGCACGCGGATAGTAGCCGACACGTAGCCCGCTTGCCCGCTCTCAATAGATTCGAGCTCAGTTCGATGTGGGGTAAATACACCGACCTTATACACCTCATACTCCCCACCGGTCGCTACGAAACGAATTTTATCGCCGGGCTTAATCGACCCGTCGAACACCCGCACAAGCACGACCACCCCCTGATACGGGTCAAACCATGAATCGTAAACGAGCGCTCTTAAAGGCTTAGTTGGATCTCCCCTGGTGGGTGGGGGCACATGAGCAACGACAGCTTCGAGTACATCCTGGATTCCGATCCCTGTTTTGGCACTTATTGAGAGCGCGTCCTTTGTGTCGATTCCGATGATCTCTTCGATTTCGCGCTTCACCTTATCGACGTCTGCTGATGGCAGATCGATCTTATTAATCACCGGAACTATTTCTAGATTGTTCTCGATCGCTACATACACATTCGCAAGCGTCTGCGCTTCAACTCCTTGAGTCGCGTCCACAACTAAAAGCGCTCCTTCACAGGCAGCAAGGCTTCGCGAAACTTCGTAATGAAAATCAACGTGCCCAGGAGTATCAATTAAGTGCATCTGATACGTCTCGCCATTTTTTGCCTTGTAGTTAAGGCGGACGGTCTGGGCTTTAATGGTAATCCCACGCTCTCGCTCCAGGTCAAGATTATCTAAGAACTGGGCTTGTAATTCGCGCTTCTCGAGTGCACCTGTAAATTCAAGCAACCTGTCGGCCAAAGTAGACTTACCGTGATCGATATGGGCGATGATGCTAAAATTACGAATTTTACTGCGGTCCATTTCTATTCAAAAAGCTCTCTAATATGCGCCTTGCATCGGGGTAATTTCACCGTCCTTCTCGTGGAAGGAAAGTTCGATAAAAAATCCCCGACAGTCTTATCTATAGTCTCGACTTAAACTCTGCGATCGTTCTCTTAAGCCCCTCTTCCAATTGCACTGCTGGCTCCCAATTGAGCTCCTTTCGGGCGAGACTAATATCCGGTTGGCGTTGCCGTGGATCATCCACTGGAAGCGGCATCATTTCGATCTTCGACTTAGAGCCGGTAAGTGAAATCACCTTTTCCGCAAGTTGCTGGATAGTAAACTCGTTTGGATTGCCTAAGTTAACCGGCCCCTTACAAGAGCTGTGATCCATGAGGGCGATCAGTCCAGTTACAAGATCATCAACGAAACAAAAACTGCGAGTTTGTTTACCATCTCCGTATAGCGTGATCGGATGCCCCCTGAGCGCCTGAACAATAAAGTTTGAAACCACCCGGCCATCATCAAATAACATGCGCGGCCCATACGTGTTAAATATGCGAACGATGCGCGCATCGACATGATTTTGCTCTCGATAACAGTACGCCAAAGTTTCTGCGACTCGTTTACCTTCATCATAACAACTTCTGGGTCCGATCGGATTTACGTTCCCCCAATAGCCCTCGACCTGAGGATGGACGGTGGGATCGCCGTAAATCTCGGAGGTCGAAGCAAGTAGCAATTTCGCTCCGACTCGCTTGGCCAAACCGAGCATATTAATAGTCCCGATCACCGAAGTTTTGATCGTCTTTACTGGGTTCTGCTGATAATGAATCGGCGAGGCGGGGCAAGCCAAATGATAAACTTCATCTACCTCAAGCAGCAAAGGTTCGATTACGTCGTGACGCACGAATTCAAATTTAGAGTTCGTTAAATGTCGTTCAATATTGGCACGACGACCTGTGAATAGATTATCTACACAGATGACTTCGTGACCCGATGAAAGCAGACGATCGGTCAGATGAGATCCGATAAATCCCGCGCCACCAGTAACAACGATTCTAGACATACTTTTTCAAACCCGAAAATTGCAACCCAAATCAAAACTACCCAACGTTGACCGCCGCACGACCGATCGAGTAGTAGGCAAACCCTGCCGCTTTTGCTTCCTCACGATTAAATATGTTTCGTCCATCAAATATCACCGGTGCTTTTAATGCTTCCTTGATTCGCGAGAAGTTCGGACGCCTAAACTCGCTCCACTCGGTACACACCACCAACGCGTCAGCGCCCTGAAGCGCTTCGTAATTAGTCTCTGTATAAGTAACACTCGGATTCTTCCCGAATCGTTCTTCGAATGTATGTATCGCCACTGGATCGAAAGCGCGAACCTTTGCTCCAAGCTTTACTAACTGCTCAATTACAACTAATGCCGGTGCCTCTCGGGTATCATCGGTCTTGGGCTTAAATGCCAAGCCCCAGACCGCAAATGTTTTGCCAGCGATCTTATCCTGCCCGAAATGTGTAGCAATCTTTGGGATCAGCGCAGCTTTTTGGCGATCGTTTACATCCTCCACTCCAGCGGAAACGGTCATAGGCAGTCCCATGCTTTTGCCCATATGGATTAGAGCCTGCACATCTTTAGGAAAGCACGAACCACCGTATCCGATACCTGGAAATAGAAATGGCATTCCGATTCTAGAGTCCGTTCCAATCCCGACCCTAACCGCATCAACATCCGCTCCGAACTTTTCGCAGAGCGCTGAAATCTCGTTCATAAACGAAATGCGCGTAGCGAGCATCGCGTTAGCTGCGTACTTAGTCATCTCGGCAGAAGCCACGTCCATCACTAGAATTGGATTATTCGTACGCACGAACGGAGCATATAAATTCTTCATGACTCTTGCTGCGTTTTCGCTCGGCACGCCGATAACAACTCGGTCCGGCTTTAGGAAATCATCGATTGCAGCGCCCTCTTTTAAGAATTCAGGATTACTCACCACCTCAAACGGCTGTTTGGTGACCTCTTTGATAGTCTTCGTGACGATGGCTGCGGTGCCAACAGGCACAGTTGATTTGTCGACGATAATCTTAGGAGTCGTCGTAGCAGGAGCGCTATTCATCGCCTGCCCGATCCCTTTTGCCACAGCGAGGACGTGCGTCAAATCAGCCGAACCATCTTCATCTTGCGGAGTACCAACCGCGATAAAGATCACCTCCCCCTTCTGCACTCCATCAGCAAGCGAGGTCGTGAACGTAAGTCGCCCCTCTTTGAAGTTACGCTTTACGAGTTCCTCCAATCCTGGCTCGTAGATTGGAATCTCTCCTTGCTTAAGCGCTGCGATTTTACTCTCGTTGTTATCAACGCAAACAACGTCGTTGCCGGACTCAGCAAAGCAAGCTCCTGCAACCAATCCTACGTACCCTGAACCGACCACTGTAACGTTCATAAATCCTCAAGTATTAAGCGCTCTTAGTAATAACTTAGGGGCCTACAAATTGGTAGTGGCCGAGAGCCCCCTAAACTGCCGCCAAAAGTCGAATTAAACCGAGTTAATTAGCACGCATTTCGATGAAAAAAGCCGCGTATCACGGTCAGGCACAAAATCTTTAAATCAAACAAAATCGACCAATTCTCAATGTAATACATGTCGAATTCGATCCGCTTATCGATCGACGTATCGCCTCGCCAGCCGTGTATTTGCGCCCACCCGGTCATCCCAGCTGGAACCTTGTGGCGCAGCATATAGCGCGGTACCCGTCGCCTAAACTCCTCGATAAACACCGGTCGTTCAGGTCTTGGCCCCACAAGACTCATATCTCCGCGCAAAACATTAAAAAGCTGTGGAAGTTCATCTAGACTAGTCGCCCGTAAGAATCGTCCTAGCCAAGTGACACGCGCGTCGCCCCTCGTGGTCCAACCGGGCCCCTCATTCTCCGCATCAATACGCATCGAGCGAAATTTTAAAATTTTAAAACTCGTACCATCGTAGCTAAGTCGTTCCTGTCCATAAAAGATCGGACCGCGAGACGAGATCTTTATCAACACCGCAACAAGAAGCATCACTGGGGATAGGACGATCAGCGCCACACTTGCCAGTAGAATATCGACCGCACGTTTGGAGAACAGATTTAAAGAATCCAACGGACTTTCTTGAACGCTAATAACCGGCAAACCCTCGAATTCTTCAATTCGTCCACCAACTCGAACGAATTGATAAACATCCGGCACAATTTTTAAATCAATAAGAAGATCCCCAATTTGATCAATAATTTTTGGCATTTCGTGATGATCTTCTAGTGGCAACGCAACTATCACTTGATCAATATCCATCGTAGCGAGCAAATGTGCCAAATCGCTATATTGCCCGATGACTGGAATTCCGCGCTCGCCACGCTTGTCAGTGCCATCTCGGGAGAGACATCCAACGATCTGGTACCCGAGTTCACGATGTGAACGGACCCGAGCAACGATATCAGCTGCAACTTTCCCGGCGCCGACCACAAGTACGAATCGCAGGTTGTATCCACGCCGTCGCACATCCCGTAAAAAGAATCGCAACGCAGCCCTCACAGCGATCGTAAAAAACGTCGCTAGGACTCCGAAAATTACAAACACAAGGCGGGAGAACTGCACCTCTTTTTCTCTAAAGAGATACGTTAAGGCGATAAATAAAACCGTTGCAATTACATTTGCCTCGATAAGGAGCCAGATTTCACGACTGCGACGGATGCCGCGCATCGGTTGATACAATCCGATGCGCCGAAAAACGAACGCCCAAATAAGCCAAATAAACAGCAGCAAAAGCGCGTAACCGCCAAACTCCGGTATCCCCTTATCGACGTCGAATAGCTCGGTATAAAATCGCAGGTAATAAGCTACGACCCAAGCTAGAGATACCACCGCCAGGTCGCATCCCATGAAGAAAAATTCGAATAGCTGGCGGCGCTGGCGAAGCATGCCGAGGTTCTAGCACAGTTTGGATGTCAGGTCAGGCCTCCCGAGACCGCAACCCCCTGGCTGGAGATAGGGGTAAGAAAGACCTGATCAAACACAGGTCTCCCTTCCCTCCGAACCGTACAGGCGGATTTCCCGCATACGGCTCTCCGGTTAAAGGTTCACCGACAGGCGGGCTGGAGTAGGATGAGTCGTTGTTCTTCCATACAGAAAAGTCCGATTTGATGAAAATATTCGTTAGTCCAGCGAAGGTGAGCAGTACCATGACCACGACTGCGGTGATGGGTTCTCTTTTCAAGAATCGCCCTAAGCCGAGCTCGCACCCAGCTATCTTGCGCCTTGAATGCTCCCCGCGAGCAGTGTTTGAAGTACTCAAACCATCCTCGCAACGAGACGTTAACTCGCTTAACCACCGTCGACATGGCGTTACCATTTAGTCTGCTGGTTTTGAGGCGAAGCTGCCAGCGCAGCTTCGTTTCACTTTTCTTGCTCGGATAGCGGTGGATATTTCTATCCTCTCGATTTGCGATTCTCGCAAACTCGTACCCGAGGAATGTAAACCGTGCTTCTGGTTCGTTCATGTCGATTATTTTCGTCTTATCCGGATGTAGCTTAAGTGCTAGCCGTTGCATCTGTAGCTCTAGTGCTGCGAGTGCAAGCTTTGCTTCTTGCGCTGTCTTACAGAGTATTATCAGGTCGTCCGCGTAGCGGACTACCTGATAGTGTTGCTCTGTAAGGGCTACATCAACCTCGTGCAGGTAGATGTTGGCAAGAAGTGGACTTATTACTCCGCCCTGTGGGGTTCCGGTTTCGGCGATTTGCATTTCGCCGTCTGCTAGAATTCCCTGTGTCAGGAACTGGTTAATAAGCTTCAGGACTCGTCCGTCTGCTACTTTCTTCTCCACCAGACTCATTAGAGTTTGGTGGTTGATGTTATCGAAGAATCCTTGGATATCAGCATCTACTACGTGCCGGTGGCCGTGGGATTCTTCTAGCAGCTTTGTCACCTCGCGCAGCGCGTCTTTGCAGCCTCTGTCGGGGCGAAATCCATAGCTGCAATCTTTGAACTCGTGTTCAAAGATTGGCTCTATCACGTTCATTACTGCCGCCTGAACAACTCTGTCCCTTACGGTTGGTATTCCTAGCGGACGTTTCTCGTTCTTCTTGCCAGCTTTTGGTATGTACACGCGCCTTACGGGGCTCGGTTCATACTTCTCGCTTTGCAGTTGTTCTTGAAGTTTCGTTAGGTTGCTTGCAAGAGCGATTTCGTATCGGGACACCGTTTCGTTATCTACTCCAGGTGCTCCTTGGTTCGCTATTACTCGCTTGAACGCTGCTCTTAAGTTGTTTTCGCTGTAGACCTTATCTATTAGTGAAAACCATTTTCCGCCTCGAACTCCTCGTTCGAGGGCTTCCAGCATCCGTGGCTTCCATACGGCAGGTTCGGTCCAGTCCCACTTCGTGGGTCGTTCCTCTCCGGTTTGTTTAGTGCTCTCGCACACTCGTGCCGGTATATTTCCTTGTACTTCTGTCACGGCATCCTTCTTCCTGCTGCCCTTTGCTCCACCCGCATTACCAGGTTTCATAGCTCATACGGCAGCTCTGACTCCTCAAACACAGAGCGTGATGCGATTCCTCATCCATCACCTTCATTTCATCTCTCTGCTTCGAGGTATCCCCACTTCAGTCACATCCTCTTTCTTGGCGTACTGACGACAACCACCCCTCGATGCCCGCACTTTCATATCCCTCATTCGTGCGGTCTATATCGGACTTCGCCATTCGATCGCAGGCTCGTCGCATCAAAGAGCCGAATCTCGTTCACTTCACGTTTCAGTCCGCCTTTTCGCTTCCAGTTGCTCTCCACCCCCAGCTCGCGCCAGACGCAGTTACTTTAAGCTACGAGGGCGGATATCCCCTCGGTGGAACTTCCATCCACTAGAGTCTGTGCCTCGTGGGCGCACGACCGCGGACCGC
>JBGSNS010000115.1:0-3382 GCA_041739515.1 Bdellovibrionota bacterium | reverse complement strand
TGTAATTTCCGGAAATCCTACAAAGACGGTCTCGCCATAGACGTAACTCCGAAGGAAGGCGAGAAGTCGGCTTCGGGGACAGAGCAGAAGAAGTAGGGCTGGGACCGAAAATCGGACTGAAAATCGGACCGTGATTGGTGGACCGCGGACCGCACGATCGCTAAGCTGAATTCGATCAAGCGGACCATCCTCCTACGCCAAGGCTACGAAGGACAAGCCGGTCCGCGGTCCCAGTTTTCTGTTCCAGCTTTGTGATCACATGAATTATCTTGCGTTAAGAATTCGTGCGGAGAACGATCGTGCGCCGGGTTGTAGACTCGTCGCCAACACAAACGGATAACCCTCTCCTGGGCGCACCGTAACGTTGCGGGTGCGTCGATCGGATTGCATATCTTGAATCATGTCAGCGGTGAGCGTTGAGAGCTTTGCCTGATTCAACTTATTCCCGAGAGAATTTTTCACTCGGACAAGTTCCTCGCCGCCGCGTCCAAATACGATTCCTTCAATCGTTGCGCGCTCGATGCTCGCGCCGCTGCCGTTGTAAACCGATCCTGCGATCACTCCCATTTGCGTGCCGTTTTCTAACGTCACCTTCGAGTATTTTACTCCCCGCAAAACCAATCCACGCCCGTAATTCGCTTCGGTTCTCGCCACAAAAGTATCGGACATCCATCCGCCAAGACTAGGAACAACGATTGAGATCCACGACGTGACTGCTAGAAGTAAGAGACAGAGTACGATTGGCGCAGCAAGCGCTAAGATCGGCAACTGGCGGGCCACATTTCGGCTAAGTTCAGGAATTCCAGAAAGACCAGAATACGCTGCGCCAGGTCCTGATACTCCTGTTGCAGACGTGAACGCTGATGCTAATCGCCGAAACGATAGTCCAGTACTTTGATCGCCTGTATTAGAAAATCCTGTGCCCGAAAACCGAGGGTCTGAAAAAGGAGCATCGGATAGTGGAGTTGATCTCACCTCTCCTAGGTCCTTAAGGGTTACGCTGCGCGACGCAAATTCATTTTGTTGTCGAGCAAGACTACCATCGAAAGACAAGGGGAGCTGTCGTTCGCTATAGTCGCGAGAGCTGCCTGGAGCGAGAGGACCTGGAGCGAGAGTACGTGGCGCGAGAGGACCTGAAGCGAGGGGACGGGGCGTGAGCGGATCAGACAACGGACTAAAACTCGCGGTGGGTTGCATCAGCGATCTGGTCTGTATAGGCGCCGGCTTAACGGCGACCTCAACCAGGTCACACGCGGGCTTTGAGAAAACTGAATCACACTTTGAGCAGTGAAATACCGGAGCATCAGTTGTGCTGATCGCGGCACGCGAGACGGTAAATTTCGTCTCGCATGAGGGACACTCGACTAGTACCGGAGGGCGCACCATAGGACCTTGACCCGCGTTTATTTGACCCAAATTTGACGAACTAGAACCAGGCTGGGCCAGTTGGGAATTCGGCTGGTGACTAGGTTGCGCATACACACTGTTTTCTGTGGGAGATAGCTTGCCGGTGTCTTGTTCGAATTCCCAGCCCTCAGATTCGCCGGCAGACCCGCCTTCCGAGCGTGTGCTCTCGACTGAATTGTAGCTGTGCTTAATCAAAGCCAAGATAAATCTCCCGTTCCTTGTAAAGGTAAGGGATTCTTCGCTACTCTGCCAGCGGGAATTAGCATGAACTCACGCAAATATGGCGCAAAGAAAACCGGGGGACGCCACTCCGGGGATCGGAAATCCTGGGCAGATCGGAAATCCGGGAATCAGGGGCCATCTCATGCGCGAGGAGCGCAGCGTGGGCACGATACCCGTTCTCAACCCCATTCTCAGCAGGGCTCTACCAATCATTCTGCTCATTCTGCCAATCGCAGCAACTTTGTAATCGGTCCGCATGCGCTTGAGGCGTTGGTTGCGGCTTCGCCGGGACGAATCGTTGAGGTTTTAAGCGCTGCTGATGGATCGAGCGCTGTTGCGGCCGCTCAGCAGCTTGGAATCTCAGTGACACAGACATCGCGCGATAAGATTACGGAAATAGCAGGAACAGAGTCGCATCAAGGGGTTTTGTGTTTCGTTAAGCCGCGCGGGTTTGAAACTCTCGAGCAGCTGATGTCCAGACTTGAGCAGGATCCGAATCGGCGCAGCGTAGTGGTAATGTTAGATTCGATTAACGATCCGCATAATTTGGGCGCATGTTTGCGTGCGTGCGAGTGCTTTGGGGTGGATGCAGCGATCTTTTCCAAGAACAGAGGTTCACCGATAACACCGGTAGTCTCAAAGACTAGCGTCGGTGCCTCTGAGTTAGTCTCGATCGTACAAGTTAGTAACCTGGCCCAAGCGCAGCTTAAACTTGGTGAAATCGGGTTTGAAAGTGTCGCGACAGCGATCGATCCACGTGCTCAATCGCTATCGAATTTTAGTTTTCCGCACCGTACATTGTTGATCCTCGGCGCTGAGGGGCCAGGGGTACAACCGTTGCTCTTGAAGAAATCCGAGCACGTTGTGTATGTACCGATGTTCGGTAAAATCGACTCCCTAAACGTATCGCAGGCGCTGGCCGTTACGCTCTCATGGAGCCGCCGTTAAATTAGGGGGTGCGGCTGCCTGATATCTAGCTCGTATATAGACAGGGATTGCTCTAAATAGTAGTTTAACTGAATTAAATTATGGAAGAGCAATCTAGTGCTGACGCAGAGGGTTTGAGTGGTGGTCTTATTCCGACTGGGCGGTTGAACTCAGCCGGGCAGCTCTCCGTATCTGTAGAGCTATTTGAAGGTCCGATTGACCTTTTATTACACCTCGTGAAGCAACAAGAGCTTCCAATTGAGTTGGTTTCCTTGGCCAAAGTAGCTGAGCAGTACATGCAGGCTCTTCAGGAGATGCAGCGCCTAGACCTTGAAATAGCAGGGGAGTACTTGGTGGTTGCTACGACGCTATTGTCGGTGAAAGCCGCGGTACTGCTCAATCAGCCGGTCGACGCTGAAACTGGTTTGGATATCGAGGAGTCCTTAAGCCCACACGAAGAGCTTCTGCGTAGATTGCGTGAAGCGGCTGTGTATCGCGACGGTGCTCAGCAACTCGGTGCACGCGATTGGTTAAACATCGACGTCTTTCAAGGCGCTGGTGCCGTTGATGTCGAACTCGGATTAGCTCCGCTTAAGCCGCACGATACGATTTTGCTTGCTAAGGCGCTGCAACGTTTAGTTTCTCGCTCCGATCAAGCAAGTAAGCTGTTAACGATCACGGTCGATTCAGTCTCGATCACCGAGCGCATGATTCGAGTGGTGGATCTATTACGACTGACGCCTGGTCAAGTTGTAGAGCTTGATAGTTTGGTTGATGATAATTCGCTTCCTGCTCTGGTCGGCACGTTTTTGGCGTTACTTGAACT
>JBGSNS010000083.1:0-2077 GCA_041739515.1 Bdellovibrionota bacterium | reverse complement strand
GCGCTGGAGCATCATTGACCCCATCTCCAGCCATCGCGACGATTTTACCCTCGCTTTGAAGCTCTCTAACAATCCGATTCTTGTCTTCTGGCAAAACTCCGGCATGAATATCCGTAATTCCGAGCTTGCTACCGATCGCCTCGGCGGTCGTCTTATTGTCGCCAGTAAGCATGACAACCTTGACGCCATCCTCTGCGAGAAGTGCAAGCGCTTCAGCGGTGGAGTCTTTGATTGGATCAGCGACTCCCAAAATCCCCGCAGCAGTTCCGTCAATAGCTACGAACATGACGGTTTGAGCTTCACCGCGAAGCGCTTCAGCCTTCTGTGCAAGCTCTCCAAGTTCTATACGACTTTCTGATAGCAGAAGTTGGTTACCAAGCAGGACTACTTTGCCCTCAATTTTTCCGCTTACTCCTTTTCCGGTAATCGATTGAAAATCCTCGATTTTAAGTAGCTTAACTCCCTTCGCTTCCGCTCCAGATACTATTGCCTGTGCAAGAGGGTGCTCACTAGAACGCTCCAGTGATGCAGCAAGAGTAAGAAACTCATTTTCGTCAAAAGGCGGCTTCACATGAATCGAAACAAGCTTCGGCTTTCCTTCGGTCAATGTGCCCGTTTTATCAACGACGAGAGTGTCGACTTTCTCGAACGTCTCTAACGCAGCTGCGTCTTTTATTAGCACACCAAGGAGCGCTCCTCTGCCGGTACCGACCATAATAGACATCGGAGTTGCAAGGCCCAACGCACAAGGACATGCAATAATCAGAACAGCAACGCTGTTTACTATGGCGTATGAGAGAGCTGGCGAAGGACCAACCACTGACCAGACGAAAAATGTTATGATGGCCACGAGAACGACAACAGGAACAAAATATCCTGAAACAGTATCCGCCAAACGCTGAATCGGCGCACGTGAGCGTTGCGCTTCGCTAACCATATGCACGATTCTGGAAAGCAGCGTATCGCTTCCGACGCGGGTTGCTTGCATCAAAAAACCACCACTTCCGTTCACCGTTCCGCCGGTGACCTTTGCATCCGCTTTTTTCTGAACCGGGAGAGGTTCGCCTGTAATCATCGATTCATCGATATTTGTGCTCCCTTCAACAACAATTCCGTCAACGGGAACTTTCTCGCCAGGCTTAACCCTTAAACGATCCCCTTCCTTTAAATCATCCAGGGAAACCTTTTGCTCACTACCATCAGCGCTAATTCGAAGTGCAGTTGGCGGCGCAAGCTCCAGAAGTGCGCGAATGGCGCTGCTTGTTTGCACGCGAGCTTTTAATTCTAACACCTGCCCCAAAAGGACTAGCGCGGTTATGACGGATGCTGCCTCAAAATATATCGCCACCATTCCGTTTTCATCTCGAAGCGATGCAGGAAACAGGCTTGGAAAAAGAACAGCTACCACGCTGTAAGCGTAGGCAACTCCAACTCCAAGACCGATGAGGGTAAACATATTTAGATTACGGGTGACAAGCGATCGCCAACCCTTAACGAAGAAAGGCCAGGCACCCCAAAGCACTACGGGCGTTGCGACTATGAGTTGCAGCCATTTACCAAATTTCGGGGCAACGATCTCGTGGAGTTCAAGCCCAGGAACGAAATCCCCCATCGCATAAACGAATAGTGGAAACGAAAGTATCGCACTAACCCAGAAGCGCTTTTGCATGTCGTAAAGCTCAGCGCGCTCATGATCGTTTGGACCACCGCCTTTTGGTTCAAGCGCCATGCCGCATTTTGGGCATGAGCCAGGATGATCTTGTTCGATCTCGGGATGCATCGGGCATGTATAGATTATATTTGACGAATGCCTTGCCGCCTTTAGCGGAGCCGGAGTTTCTGTATTATGTTCGTGAACCTCGTGGCAGTGTTGCATAGTGATTCGCTCCTAAATAATTGCGTTACTCCAAAAAACAAGTTTGCTTGCACCGGATAAATCCACGATATTCTAACCCATATCCTACAAGGGATATTCAGGTTTATTTTCCGTCTTTAAGATCAATCCCATCTCTTCGGAGCGCACTCTCAGGTGCAATATTCGCTAAAGTACCGGCTGGAGCGTTATACCAACCCGGAT
>JBGSNS010000069.1:0-7412 GCA_041739515.1 Bdellovibrionota bacterium | reverse complement strand
CGAAAAACCCAATTATGGGTTACTCCAGTACGATGAGGCCGAAGTAGATTTCGGTTCAAGAACTTTAATGGTGTTTTAGAACGGTTGGATCAGAGCGCGATGAATTGAAATGGTTAGTGATACTTATGGGTTAGCGTTGAATGAACAAAATCCTACTTCTTTTTTCTTCCCGCCCAAACCGTAAACTGGCTATTAGTTATCAACTCCCGCACCTCCACTGCGCGTTCCGGCAAAAAAGCTCCGTAACCTAGATGAGTGTTGCCAACTATCAGTAACTCGCCCGCAGCTAAACCCAATGCAGTCTCGATCATTTTTCGACCGAGTTCGCGGTGTTCCTGTCCGTGGGCGTGAAATGGGGGGTTTAGTAACACCAAATCATACCGTTCCCGCGGAAGTTTCTCCCGCGTGGCGTCGAGCCATACCACACTAGAGGTTTCGAGGCCTCGATTCTGAAGGTTAAGTTTAGTCGATTCGACGGCGCGATAGTCAACATCAACGAAATCAACTATCAGTTCAGGGACTCGCTCAAGCATTGAGATTCCCAAGATTCCGCAGCCACATCCGAGATCGAGTACAGTCTTTATTTTTGAGTTTTCAGAAACCAATTGCAGCGCGCATCCTCGCAGCATTTCAGTCCCTCGATCCGCTCTATCCGCGCTAAATACTCCTGGAAGTGCTACGATATCGTCCCAACCTGAAACGGAGTTCGGGACAAGTGCCGGCATGGCGAGCGACGAAGCGAGGGTGTGAGCCGCTACCGCGGCCCGGCAGTGACTGCGGGAGAAGACCGACAGATCAGGATGCTCTTCCTTGCCTATCAGCTTGGCCAAACGCTCTGCTCCCCGGCGATTCTCGGCGATTGCGGTTACATTCCCCGATGTGACCGCCAGCGCGGTGTCAATCTGCCATCTTTGGATTTCACTTAAAGGCGCGAGAGCTACAAGGGTTTCAGTCGATTTAAAATTAGCCGGGAGTTCCGTAACTCGATTCGGATGCTCAACGTTTCTGTGGGCTGTGAGAACTGTGCCTTGCCAATCGTGTACGATTGGTAGAGGAGAATCGGTAATTAGTAGCGACGTACTACTATTCTGCAAGACGATCTCGCCGTGCTCGATAAATTCCCCAAGAGCCGATCCTAATACTGTGTTGATACTCACTACTGTTTCCCGATCGATGCCTGGTCGCCTAGCTCCGCGTCGTTGAGTGCGCTACGCACAACAGATCGCAATACGATGCTACGTTTAGCATCATCCGTAACTTCTACTAAGTTATCGTATACTTTTGAATCGATTAACAGCGCCCCTAAAGTCCCTGATCCTTTTGAAAGCGATTCCGTGATCTGTTCGAGATTAGCAGTTGCTCTGGCAAATGATTTTAACGAATCACTAAACTGGGTGCCGTCATGAGGTGAGTAGATTAACGCATGCAAAAGCCCATTACCGGTTTTAAGCTCGCGTATTACTTCAGAGAGGTCGCTTGCAGCTGTTGAATTGCTAAGAGAGCGCGTGATGTTTTGGAGGTTGTCGACGGTCTCTTTCAGCTTAGCAGGATCGAACGCTTTCGATAGGTCGGAGATCGCTTGCATTCCGGTGGTCGTGCTATCCGCCAAGGTCTCAACTTTGCGGACGATGCTATTTAAGTCCGCGGATTCGACTGCGGCGATAACACCATTTCGCGCAAGCGGTTTTCCTAAGCTTGAATTATTAATGTTGATAAATTTATCGCCAAGCAACCCTTGAGTTTCGATAGATGCCACAGAGTCTGTACGAATGCGATTAACGAACTCGTCTTGAACTTCGAGAGTTACCTGGACACGCGACTCCTTAAAATCTGAGGAAAGATCGATGTTCGCAACTCTACCAACAGAAATCCCGCTAAGTCTGACTGGCGCTCCGACGTTTAATCCTCGAACGTCGGAAAAATAACTAATAAACGGTGTAAAGAGACCGAATAAATTTCTTTCTCTACCAAGCACCAATAAACTCAGGAAAAAAAGCCCAACTCCTGTGAGAAGAAATAGCCCAGCGAGTAGGTCTTTAGATCGTTCTTTTTGCGCCATATTAGACCCCCACCTTATAGATCCTTCCAGTTGCCAGATATAAAGTTCTTTACATTTTGACAGTGATCCGAAATTTCGTCAGCGGGCCCATCTGCGATAACGACTCCGGAATCAATTAAAATCCATCTTTTACTGATTCGCCTGGCGCTAGCAATATCATGAGTGACCGCAATAGTGGTTAAGCCAAACTCTTTTTGTAATGCCAGAATCAAGTCGTCGATTAGGCGTGTGGCTGTCGGATCGAGGCCGGTTGTCGGTTCGTCAAAGAGAACCATCTCCGGGCGACGAATAAGTGCTCGCGCCAGAGCTACCCGTTTTTTCTGCCCTCCGGACAACTGACTGGGCAGTTTATTTTCTATTCCTTCCAGTCCAACGCGCTGCAGCTCTTCTGCAACTAGAGCGATTAGCTTATCTTCGTCTGTTTCGCCGATTTCTCGAAGTGGGTAAGCGATATTTTCAAATACGGTGAGCGAGTCGAACAGTGCAGCGCCCTGAAAAAGAAATCCGATTCGTGCCCGTACTGCTAGGAGCTCAGCCTCCGTGGCAGATGTAATGTCACTTCCAAATACCAACACTTCGCCGCGAGTAGGCGTTAGCAATCCCGCTATCATCTTAAGTATCAATGTCTTTCCAGTTCCGGACGGACCAAGGATCGTGACTCCCTCTCCTCGATGAATACTTAGCGAGATATTGCGATGCACCTCTGTTTTGCCAAACTTCATCCCCACACGCCTAATCTCTGCCACCGCAGGGCGTTCGATGTTAGCCGCAACAGGAGTCGGCATGCAGCGGGATGATGTATCAATAACTCCTTTCATAGTTAAAGCAGTAATAAAAATTTAGTAATGAAAAAATCGGAGATTAGAATAACCACCGAACCCGTAACGACGGCAGAAGTAGTAGTGTTCCCAACGCCGACTGTTCCTCCGCGAGTGTGCAAACCCTTCCAGCAGGCGATCGATACCACAAGGAATCCGAAGATTGTGGTTTTAATAAGCCCGTCAACGAGGTCTCGGATTAGCACGGTTTGCAGAATTGAATTATAGTATGACTGGGCTGAGAGATTTAACTCAAGAACAGCCATTAATCCGCCCCCGTAAATCCCGATAATGTTTGCGATTATGCACAAGACCGGCATCACGATGATCGCCCCTGCGACTCGTGGAGTAACCAATTTGCGAATCGGGTTGGCGCCGAGGACGCGAATAGCGTCGACCTGTTCGGTCGCTACCATCGAGGCAATTTCCGCAGCGATTCCAGCGCCGACGCGTCCACAGAGCATCAGCGCTGTAAGGACTGGACCGAGTTCACGAATCATGGCGAGGCTTGTAACGTTGCCCACGTACATCTTGGCGCCAAATCGTTGCATTCCGTAAGCAGTTTGAAGCGCCAGCACCATCCCAGTGAACAGCGCCGTTAAGAGAATAATTGGCAAGGAATTGAGGCCGATGTTTAAAATCTGTTGTCGAGTGGGAGCCCAAGGAAGCCTTACGCTAGCGAGATCTTTAATCACGTGCCAAAGCATCCGGATATAACTGCCCAGGTCAGCGATGTATCGAAGAGTTTGTTCCTTCATTGCGACTTCGCTCCTTGGGCGTCAAGCGAGGGTGTCGCGTGGACTAGATACTCCTCGACGTGTTTGTGTAAGGCTGATTTTACCCATCCGCTCTCTGAGACAAGGGTATTCGGGATAAACGCGACCAGTTCTTTAATGCATCCGGGCTCGGCCTCGCGTTTGCTGATTGCAATCGCTACGAGTGGAACCGAATCGAGTTCTCCTGAGACTGTAAATCCCTCCCAACCAGAATCGAAACCTATCGAGTCATGAAGCATGACATCGGCCCATCCAACAAATAGCTGCCTTGTTCGGGCCTCGGCCGTTGGAACCCGCGAAGGCGGAGAGAAGCAAGATCGAAATGTAGTTAGATATGCGGGTCCTTCAAAAGATTCGGAAGTCGATGATGTAGTTGGTGAAGTGGCGTTGCCGGCGGGGATCTTAATCGCTTCGGAGTTCTTAGTTGTCACGCGCAAGTTCGGTGTAACATATGAGCATCCCGTCAGCGCACCCACTGTAGCGCATATCGCAGCAGCATAGAGAAGATGGCGAATCGATCTTTGAATTCCGACTATCTCTTTATGAATACAAAGAAGCATGGAGGCTCGCCAATACGTTTGTCGGCCCATCGCCTAGCGAAATCAGAGCGCTTTGAGCCGTGCTGCAGGATACTGTGGGCTGGGTGATTGCGGTAGTCACTTAACCATTCAGCGTTGTCAAAGGATTTGCCCGGGGATTGGGATATGGGCCGAATAAACTCTTTTGGACAGCCCAGCAATACAGAGCTCATCCAAGGCACAAGCTTCGTGTTCTTTGGTTGAGCACAAGGTTTGTTGGTCCTCGCCGATTCAGATTTAGCTACAAAGCTTAAAAAAAAGACCTCGGCAGCGCGTAATCTAGGCAGATTCTATCCATTCGCCGCTCGTCGCTCTTCTTCAATGTCATGAGATAGCCCGTCGTGGGTCTCGTGAGTTGTCGGAACCAAAAACGTGTCCATATCCGAGTCGAATCCAACCTCTTTTCTGAGCCGCTCGCGATGGCGCTTCCAGTCGGTATCAAACATGCACATTCGGTTCACATCCACGTACCGACCATTAACGAAGTATTCTTTCTTGAGTCTACATTCCTGTTTAAACCCGACGTATTCGTAGATCTTTTTCCCCGCGATATTGGTGGGAAGCAGCAATAAGTAAACCTTCTTAAGATTCAGAATATCGAACGCGTATTTTACTGCCAGAACGAATCCAGCTTTGCCGTGTCCACGTCCCTGGAATGCATCATCGACCATAATATCGACTTCGCATTTTCGGTTGATCTCATCGATCTCAATCAAGCTTAGAACACCAACTGGGGCCTTCGATTTAGATTCTTCAAGTATGAAGCGGCGTTCGGTCTGGTTGTGAACGTGTTTTTCGTAAAGATCCTCCAGCTCGCGCAACGTCTCAAATGGTTCTTCGAAAAAGTAGCTCATCGTCTTGGTGTTGTTGTGAAGACGGTGAAGAAAAATGAGATCGGCTTTTTCAAGCGCTCGCAATTGAAGGGTAAAGCCTCGAATCATAGAATCCTAGTTTAGGGTTGGTATGCTGCGAGTCTAGTCGCTCTATGAGGTATAAGGGAGAGCAGGGAAACCGTGTAGGGTTCGATGTGAGGAGTAACCGCTTATAATTATTGATGGTTTGTTGAATAAATATTTTGACTGAGCAGAGGATGGCGTCCATCATCTTTGATATGGAGCGTATAATCGTTATAAAGAACGACCGGGAGGCGGCCGGGCATCCGGGTCAGGCGGATCTCGACGATCCTTCGATGATATATGAGTCCCCGGAGCGAATGACCGCTGCGCTCTCAGCCGTGGAGTTTTTTTCCCAATGGAGAGAGAAGGCTATTCCGATTTTCGATGCTCCCGCAGCCTCGCGCGACCAAATGTTACTCGCACATACCCCAGACTATCTCGGGCGGCTCGATGCTGCCTTTGATGCAGCAAAACACGCGGAGAGTGGAATCATTGACCTCAGAAATGAAGCTATTGTGTCGGTTGCTAGTAAGGCTGCGATCCTCTCAGCTGCCGGAGCGGGTATCGACGGAGTGGATAAGGTTCTTGGCGATCGGGCGCATCATGCGTTTTGTATCGTTCGGCCTCCTGGACATCACGCTGAAAGCGATACGGCGATGGGTTACTGTGTCGCCTCAAACGCTGCCATCGCTGCGCTGCATGCGGCTAAGAACTGGGGGATTCGCGTGGCTATTATCGATTTCGACGCCCACCGAGGAAATGGCACGGAAAGTATCGTTGCAGGCAGGGACGGGATTCTTTTCTGTGATCTGTTTCTAGACGGCGATGGAGAGTACCCGTACCCCAAGCTTCACCCGATACCGGAGCTGGCGACAAACGTTGTTCGCGTCCCACTGACTCCGTTAACATCTGGGGAGCAATACGTTGCCGAATTCCGCACCAAAGTATTGCCGCGAGTGACGGATTTTAAGCCGCAGCTTCTGATTTTTTCAGCTGGCTTCGATTGTTTGCAGAATGATCCTGTTGGAGGGTTCGGGTTAACGCCGAAACATCTGCATTCCGTGGTTAGAGATCTTTTGGCTGTATGCGATCGAAGTGTCTCGGTTTTAGAAGGTGGGTATCATATCAGTCACCTAGGACTTGGCGTTCTGGGACATCTAATCGGTTTGAGCGATTCGAAGCAGCAATAGGGATTTCGAACTGACTCAAAGTAGAAGCTCTGAGCACTCTCCCCTTTTTGGACCCCTATCAACTGTGCTGATAACGGCTGAAATGAAGTGGGTCCAAAAAGGGGAGAGAGATTGACGAATTCCTCCCGGAATGAAAGTGTTTCTTCGATGTTATCCCTGCGCAACGTTAGTAAGATATATCCGCCAGCCCAGACAGCCCTTAGTGGAGTTAGTCTGGAGGCGAAACAGGGAGACTTTGTTTTTATCGCTGGAGCAAGTGGAGCTGGGAAGAGCACCCTGCTTAAACTTTTATACGGGGCGGAAACGCCAACTAGCGGAGATCTGATCGTGTGCGACGAGCCGCTGCACGCTGCCAATAAATCCGAGCTTCCGCTCTTTCGTCGGCAGCTTGGAATTATATTTCAAGATTATAAGCTTCTGCCGCGACAAACCGTTTTGGAAAACGTGTCTCTGAGTTTGGAAGTCCAGGGGATTACGCGAGCTGCCAGACATCGAAGAGCACGTATGTTGCTCGAAGAGATCGGACTTGGCGATAAGGCGGATCAATTTCCGCCAGTGCTTTCCGGTGGTGAACAGCAGAGAGTTGCTGTGGCGCGCGCGCTGATTCATCGTCCCAGACTTATTTTAGCGGACGAGCCGACCGGGAATCTAGATCACGAAATGGCGAAGATCGTGTTTGATCTATTGATGGAAGCTAATGCTGCTGGAGTCACAGTCGTAGTGGCAACCCATGATTTGGCGATGATTGAGGGATTGGGATTTAGAACTGTGGTTCTCGATCGTGGTAAAATTCTTGGTGATTTTGAAGGCTCTCGCAGGGGAGGGGTCTAACTATGCCAAGAGTATTTCTTCCCCAACGAAGTGGCGTATCCCGGGTGGGCTTAGCGGTTCTCTGGGAATCGGAACCTGTGCAAACAGAATCGTTTTGGAAGCGAGCGGCCGCGCTTTTGACAATTTTATTTAATCGATTGCGTGCTGCTCCGCTTGCTGCCTTAGCCGCCGTCGTGTCGCTTACAGCCGTTATTATGCTCTCGTATCTCGTGATCGTAATTGGGTTGAATGTTCGCCGCGGATTAATGCAAGGCACGGAGCAGG
>JBGSNS010000020.1:0-12000 GCA_041739515.1 Bdellovibrionota bacterium | reverse complement strand
CGTCAAACGCCCTGAGCGCGCCAAGCAGTCAACCGAAGAGGCGGACAAGATTACGATGTCTACGTCGAATAGATCTGACGAAGATCGCAGTCCCGCTGAGCCGAAACGCACCGAGGCGACCTACTCGAATACCGGTGTCGTAAAGCGATAGTCGGAAAAACTTCCTCTAAACTACTTTTCTGAGAACACTCAACGCACTATCGTGCACGCATGCCAACACTAGTAATCGTAGGTGCTCAATTCGGCGACGAGGGGAAAGGAAAACTCGTTGATTTTCTAACCGCAAAAGCGAACTGGGTGGTACGCTTTCATGGCGGTAACAATGCTGGGCACACACTCGTTGTAAACGGCGTAAAAACAAAGCTTAATCTTGTCCCGTCTGGAATTCTTCGAGCCGAAAGCAAGTGCCTCATAGGAGGCGGTGTCGTCGTAGATCCGACTGTATTACTAAGTGAAATTAACGCCCTGAAGTCCACGGGCATCTCTATCGATCAGACTCGATTATTTATCGACCGAGCGGCATCACTAGTCCTTCCGTATCACATCGCAATCGATCAGGCGCGCGAGTTAGCTAAGGGCGACGCTAAAATCGGAACCACCGGTCGCGGGATCGGCCCATGCTACGAAGATCGCGCTTCCCGATGCAGCGTTCGTGTCGCAGATCTTACCGACTTATCAACGCTCAAGGAACGTGTGGCTGCGATCATTAAGGAACGAAATCTCTATTTGCGTTCAGTGCTAAATAGCTCAACACAAATCAGCGAACAGGACACGTTTGCGGTACTCGAGCTCGCAGCCAAAGAGATTCTTCCTTTTGCTTGCAACGGCAGTTCAACGATTAACAAAGCTATTATCGCTCAGGAGCGGGTTGTTTTTGAAGGCGCTCAAGGAACATTTCTTGATCCGACTTTCGGCACTTTCCCGTTTGTTACTTCGAGCAGCACACTGGCCGGCGCAGTTTGCACAGGTTGTGGTGTTGGAGCAAAACATATTGGGCACGTGCTAGCCGTCGGCAAGGCGTATTCTACTCGTGTCGGAAGTGGCCCGTTTTTGACGGAATTAACCGACGCACTCGGGGACAAAATTCGGGAGCGTGGGGCTGAGTTTGGAACGGTCACAGGACGCCCAAGGCGTTGCGGCTGGCTCGATCTCGTCTTGCTAAGGCGATCGCTCGAGTTAAACGGAGCAGATTCACTCGCTATCACGAAACTAGATGTTCTCTCCGGCTTCCAAACCCTAAAAGTCGGAGTGCGTTATCAACTCGATGGTGTCGAGATAGATGATATGCCAGCGATGGCATCGGATGCTGCGCGAGTCGTTGTGCAGTACAAGGAATTTGCTGGGTGGACAGAGAACCTCGAGGGCATCTCAGATCGCTCCATGCTTCCTAAAAATGCGCAAATTTATCTCGATTTTATCGAACAAGAAACAAAAACTAAAATATCACTAGTTTCGGTAGCGGCCGAGCGCAGCAGTACGATAGTCGCGTCGGAAGTAGCTGGGCTGGCTCCTTTCCAGTAAATTTCGATTTGAGCAATTCAGTGTGTTTAATTTCTGCGTTTAATTATCATCGATCGACGCAACGACTACTTTGAGTCATCGATAATACTGCCATGTCACACCACCTCCTTCCGACAACGCTGTTGGCTGCGTTGCTCGTTAGCATTTGCAATCTTATCGGCGCAGCTATGTCTCGCCGTGAGGTCAAACTCCCTGCTTCCAAACGAATTAACATCGAGACTACATTAGCACTGGGTAAACCGGTGCCCCTTTCGAGATGCGAACTTCCAGATCTAGAACTCATCCCAACTATAGGTCCCGCCACAGCGCAAAAATTATTTAATAGTCGAACAGAGCTATTAGAGAAGGCTCGCATCCTAAAAGATCCCGCCCTAGCTTTATTGAGCATTAAAGGTATCGGTCCTGCTACAGCTGAAAAAATCGCGCCGTGGTTGGTATTCGAATAGTGATGTTACTCTGAGGAATTAAAGACTGAGATCTATCGCCTCACCTTGAACGAGATTCGTCGGCTAGATACTTCGTCATCAGGAGCGGTCACACGACATATGGCTCTTGAAGCTCGCGATGAAAACGTAAACCTAGCCTTAAAGGCCCCCCTACTATCCGATGACCCTGTGCGCCGCAACACCCGTCGACTCCTTCCGGACTCCGTGCAATCGACTCTCAGATTGGTGTCCGAAACGCCCTCGCCATCTTCATCGGAAGCGATGGCTGCAATACGATACTTGCGAGATCCTACCTTTGCGGATCGGATTGAAATCTCTTCGAGAGCAGGCGTTGTTGGATCGGGAATCGGGGTTGCTCCGATTGATGCCGCCACTGCTGCAGAAACGTTCAGTCGTTTACCAGTCGCCACGACACCACTAAGTCCAGCAACGTCGTCGCCGTTTTCCAAAATTAGTGCGCGTAGGCTTAGTGCGGTTAGCTCCGGATTGGTCGCCTTAATTAAAGCTGCAGCTCCTGCCACATGCGGAGTAGCCATTGAGGTTCCGCTTAGATAGGCATAGTCACTAGTCGGATACGTACTTAAAATGTCTTCTCCTGGAGCTGCAATTTGGACCGTCGTGGCACCATAGTTTGAGAACGAGGAAAGAAGATCATCTTCATTAGTTGCGGCTACGGTAATCATATTCGACAACCCATAATTGGCTGGATACGACGGCGTCGCGTCGTTGTTCGTCGTATCGTTACCGGCAGCTACCACAACGAGGACTCCATTGGTGCCGGCCAAACTAATAGCTTCACTGAAGACCTCGCTGTATCCCGGTCCCCCAAGCGACATATTAACAATATCCGCGCCGTTTTCGGTCGCGTAATTCACAGCTTCTATAATATCGGATGTGAATCCAGAACCAGAGGCATCGAGAACTCGTAGCGCCTGAATACTGACGAGCTGATTAACGCCGACCACTCCTGTGTTGTTTTCTCCAACTGCACCGATCGTTCCGGCAACGTGGGTGCCATGGCCGTTCTCATCGAGTGGCACCGAGTCATTTGATACGAAATCGAATCCGTAAACATCGTCTACGTATCCGTTGCCATCATTATCGATTCCATCGCCGGGAGTTTCACCAGGATTGACCCAAATATTAGATTCCAGGTCAGGATGAGAATACTGAACGCCGGTATCGATTACAGCGACAACGACATCGTTTGATCCGGTGGTGATATTCCATGCCTCATTCGCTGAAATCTTTGGTAGTCCGTAGAGCAGACTATAAAACGAGTCGTTTGGGGTGACAGATGCAGAATACCTATAGTTCGGGCTGCATAACTTAGCGATTCCTTGCGTCTTCAGTTGATGACAATAATCCTCTAAGAGAGATAGGTCTTCGGTAGTCTCGGATGCAATTCCGATCTCACCACTACTAGGCAGCATTACTCGCTCAAAACCAGGCGAATGCTTTCCATCGTTTGATGACAATACGTTAATATCAGCTGAGACAAGATTCCTAACTATTAGGACCTCTCCACGTTTCGCAACTGGAGCTGCAAAAGCAATTGCATGAATACCTAAGGCAACAATGATGCTGCATAGCCAAAACGTACTTACTCGATCCCAAAGCCTGTTCTTAACCATGCCCAATCCTCTGTTAAGAGCGCGGCTGAATTATCGATTTGCCGCCCACAAGGATCCTACGGCTCACAGTAGTGATAGCTTTAGAATCGAGGGAGTAATTCGAGTGGAACTACGAGAAGCTCGTAGTTCCACCGAGCATGGGACAGACCTCTCCATCCCGATTGCTATTCGTAAAACTGCTGGAGAGAATACAGAGCCGACGATTCTATTACCGATGCACTATATTGAGCGATAAATTGCTAAGTGGAGAGTTTTACCGGTCGGAGAGAGCGGCATTTACGCAAATTGCCGCTATACTATAGTCGCCACTTGATTAAGAAGTGAGCCACCCGCAAAATTGCATAATGTTAGATCGAAGACCTAACTTTGAGTTATTTGCCGCTAATCCATCTCAACCGCGAGTGGATGTATTGAATCTGACATTAATTCAAACAACCGCTCTGCAGCTATCTCATTGCGATCCGATTTACTTCCTTTTTTTTCAGGCGACCTCCGAAACTTCACAACAAACAGCCCAACTAAGGTTTCCTGGTTGCCTAGCGTTGATCGAGGAATTTCTCAGTAAGTCCGGGGTCGATTTTAATTTCGATAAAAAGGAAGATTGCAAACGAGCGATTTTCGAAGCCACCTTGCGGGGGATTTGCCATTTCGCGACGAACTCCGAGTATACACGACAGAACGCCTGCGAACTAGTTTGGGGAGTTGCAAGAGATGAGGGAGGCTTATCACCCAACGCGATCGATTTCGCGTCCGAACTCGGGGAAGAGTTTAAGCCTCAAGAGCTATGTGATGCTTTATTTGTGGGGCAATCAGAAGACGGCGATTGTCGTGAGGCTCAGCTAAAGGCAGCGTTCGTATACGGATGGCGGGAAGTTCGTCCTTCCCAAGGATAACTTCGATCCTCCCCAGCTCTAATTCTTTGAACCTGCCTCGGGCAGTCCGATAGCCACTCTTTTAAGATATGCCGCAGTATAACTACAAGTTGGTATGATTGTTAGCCCCTTCTGCTTAGCATAGACGATCGCTGCATCGTTGAGCCTCGCTGCAATACTACGACCTCGATGACTCGGGTTCACAAAGGTGCTGACAACCTCCAGCGTCGCAGCACTTTCGATATAGCGAACCTCACTTTCAATTCCACCAACGATACTCACGAATCGTGATTCTGTGGGTCGATGGATTATCGTTGGAGAACTGGTGTTCATAGCCACTCTATCGCGATTCGACAAATTGTTTGTGCAACGCCCGCACTGCCATATCCGCGTACTTGCGCGCTATGACGCATGAGATCTTAATGTCAGACGAAGTGAAGGTATCTACTGGGATTTTTAAATCAGAAAGTATCGCCAAGGTTCTCGCCGCAACATCCAAACTACTTCGCATTCCGACTCCAACCATCGAAACGCGAGCGATATCGCGATCGAGCGCAGCTCCGCTATGGCCCAGCTCCGGCACCAATCGTTGCGCTATAGCAAGCGCGTCGGTGCTCTGCGCATCCGGAACCAGACAACTTACCGTAGCTGTTCCTGCCTCGATCCCTGCCTGAGTGATCATATCGACGGTGATTCCGGCTTGCGCCAAACTTCCGAACACCGCCGCTAATCCTTTAGTGTCTTGTGGCATACCAAATATCGTTAATTTTGATTCATCCGTCCGTGACGTAACTCCAGACACAATTGAATGTTCCATTAATTTCTCCTGTTTTACGATCCAAGTTTCACCTGCTGCTGGGTCAAACGACGAAAGCGTTACAAGGGGCACACCATATCTGTACGCAAACTCAACAGATCGCGGGTGCAGCACCTTTGCCCCAAGACCCGCCAATTCCAGCATCTCTTCGTGTGATATCTCCGTTAACAACTGAGCAGATTTTACAATTCGTGGATCTGCTGAAAATATCCCCGCAACATCGGAATAAATATAGCAAGCTTTTGAACGCAGAGCCGCTGCAAGTGCTACGGCGGTGATGTCTGATCCGCCACGACCAAGGGTGGTTACATCTCCACTAGGCGAGATTCCCTGAAATCCAGTCACTACCGGAGTAACACCCGAAGCGATCAGTTCTTCTATTTTCTTCGTATCGATCTCTTGGATGCGAGCCTCAGAGTGTGAAGCATCGGTGTTAAATCCAATCTGCGCTGCATTGAGACTAACTGCTGGAACCCCATGCTCGATTAGCGCCATAGCCAGGAGCGCACAGCTTTGCTGCTCACCAGTTGCTATTAAAGATGCAAGCTCACGTTCAGACGGCGCCGCAACGCACGACCTCGCCAACGCGATCAACCGATTAGTCTCTCCACTCATTGCGGAAGCTACTAAAACCAACGCCTCGTCCGGGTGCGACTTGCGAAACGCAGCACACAAAGCGGCAACGGACCGAATCCGCTCTAATGAGCCGACCGATGTTCCTCCAAATTTCTTGACGATCGATTGAATCATACAAATAGTCGCCGATATCGCCGTTAACGCATTATCTGCGTAACTCTGTAAGCGTTATTCTTCGCTCTCCGGTATCAAGCAGGGAAAAGTGTAGCGAGTAATCGACCGGATGAGCAAATTTGTCTGCCCATTCAATAAGCTGCAACGTTCCCTGACTCACTCGCTCAGAAAGCTCAATCGGGGCGGCCCCCAACCGGTACACGTCCCAATGCTCTATGGACTTAATCGATCGATCGCCACTTATTTGAGGCACTGAATACACCTGTTGCAGGGAATATGTGGGCGAAGTTACAGAGGCTGGCGGGATCGACAAATTTGCTGCCAGTGCCCTCACGAAAGCGGTCTTGCCGGCTCCCAAATGACCACTAAGTCCGACAACGACCCCGTAGGGGGACCGAAGGGATAGATCCACGGCGACTAAAAACGCCGACACCGGCAGCTCACTCTCTTCTTGAATCACAACATCGAATAAGTGTTTATCCATGCGAAACTACGCCGCAGGCGAAGCTAATTCTGACCGCACCACATCCGCAACGGCATTAACGTGCGACGCACAAGATGCGTCATTTTCACATTGGACCATTACTCGCACCTTTAGTTCGGTGCCGGAATATCGCACTAGGATTCTGCCAGATTTTCCGAGGGAGGCCTCGGTAGCAGAAATCACCGCTTGAAGTTTTGGGATCTCAGAGAAAGGAACCCTTTTTGCTACCGAAATATTTACGATCTGTTGTGGAAACCGCACCAAAGCACCCGCTAATTCGGAGAGCTTCTTCCCGGTTCTTCCCATCACAGCCAAGACCTGGAGCGCTGATAAAATACCATCTCCTGTGCTTGAAAGATCTGAAAAAATACAGTGTCCGGATTGCTCACCACCCAGCTGGGCTCCACTCTTAGCCATCTCCTCCAGTACGTATCTATCTCCCACTGCTGATCGCAACAGCTTTATTCCGTGACTGTTCAGAAGCTTTTCAAGGCCCAAATTGCTCATCACCGTGCCGACTACTTCTGGCGTTCGAAGCTTTCCGCGACTTTTAAGATCGATCGCGCAGATGGCAAGTACAGCATCACCATCATGAACCGTACCCTTCTCATCAACGAGCATAAGTCTGTCAGCATCCCCATCGAACGCAATTCCAAGATCCAGTCCCTGCTCAACTACTAAGCGCGCAACGACGTCAGGATGTAGCGAACCAAAACCGGCGTTAATATTGCGCCCGTTTGGACTAATCCCACGCGAAACAACTTCCGCACCTAACTCCGAAAACGTTTGCGGTGCGACTATATAGGAGGCCCCATTAGCGCAATCGAGGCCGACCTTAATACCGGCAAGGCTTAACTCGCGCGGAAAACACGACTTAAGAAAGACGGTATAGCGCCCAACTGCATCGTTGATTCTAACAGCTTTCCCGAACCCGCTCGAGGCTGCGACTTTATGATCAAGCACACCGGGTTGCATTAACGCCTCAAGTTCTTGCTCGATCCCATCAGCCAGCTTCAGTCCATCCGCGCCGAATATTTTAATTCCGTTATCTTCAAACGAATTATGAGACGCAGATACGACGATACCAGCATCAGCACGCATGCTCTTAGTTAAGTACGCAACACCGGGTGTGGGCAGCGGTCCGACAAGCATCAAATCCGCACCGCACGCCGTAATCCCCGCTGAAAGTGATGTTTCGATCATGTACCCAGACAAACGGGTGTCTTTGCCGATCAAAACACGATGCTTTCCACCGCGTTTAAGAAAAACCGTCGCGATAGCTTTCCCCAATCTAACTAACGACTCAGGATCCAACGGCGAAACTCCGGCTACTCCGCGAATTCCATCGGTACCAAAAAACTTTCGCATTACGTTACTCACTTCATTCGTCAGCAAAAATCGCCCTAGGCTGTTGCTAGAACTCCAGACGATGCGGCCTTCTCGCTCTTATCCGCAGCAGCCTTTCCAGTTTTTGACTGGTCAGAACTCCCCCCTGGAGTTTCAGCGATGACTTTCGGCGGAAGTGGCTTATTCGCCAACAGAAGATCGATCTCTTCTGCGTCTAGTGTCTCACGATCCAGAACAGCGATAGCAACCCGCTTCAGCGTATCGATATTCTCTGAAAGAATTTTTCGAGCACGATGATATGCAGCATCTACTATCGCCTTTACTTCAGCATCGATCTCCATCTGGGTACTTTCCGAGTGTTCACGTGACTTGCCCATGTCGCGACCTAGGAAAACATGTTCATCCTTCGACGAATAATGCACCGGCCCCAACTTGTCGCTCATTCCCCACTCACAAACCATTCTACGAGCGATATCGGTAGCACGCTCGATGTCATTCGACGCACCGGTATTCATGTCGTCGAAGATAAGCTCTTCTGCAACTCGCCCGCCGAAGAAAACCGCCAGCTGATCGAGCCAATATTTTTTCGAATACGTGTGCTTATCTGCCTCCGGCAACTGCTGCATTAGTCCAAGAGCCATTCCGCGTGGAATTATCGTAAGCTTATGCACTGGGTCGCAATTCGGCATCAGCTTAGCCACAATTGCGTGCCCTGCCTCGTGATAGGCGGTAGTCTCCTTCTCTTTTTCAGTAAGCAACATGCTGCGCCGTTCCGCGCCCATCATCACTTTATCTTTGGCGTACTCGAAGTCAGCCCTATCTACGTGATCTTTATTCTGACGGGCCGCTCTCAACGCAGCCTCATTCACCAAACTCTCAAGATCCGCGCCGGAGAACCCAGGCGTTCCACGTGCCACGGTCTCAAGATTAACGGTATCGTTAAGCGGTACACGTTTTGCGTGAACCTTTAAAATCCCCAAACGTCCGTTCATGTCAGGACGGGGGACCACGACACGACGATCGAATCTGCCTGGACGCATTAGAGCGGGGTCCAGTACGTCCGGTCGGTTGGTTGCAGCGATAAGGATAACTCCCTCGTTACTTTCAAAGCCGTCCATCTCAACGAGCAATTGGTTCAGAGTCTGTTCCCGCTCATCGTGACCACCGCCCATCCCCGCTCCACGGTGACGACCGACCGCGTCAATTTCGTCGATGAAAATAATGCACGGAGCGTTCTTCTTTCCTTGTAAGAACAGATCTCTAACTCGGGAAGCCCCGACACCGACGAACATCTCAACGAAGTCAGAGCCTGAGATCGAAAAGAACGGAACGCCGGCTTCGCCAGCGATAGCTTTTGCAAGCAGCGTTTTTCCAGTTCCGGGCGATCCGATCAACAAAACTCCTTTCGGGATTCTTCCACCAAGTTTTGTAAATTTCTTCGGGTCTTTAAGGAAATCTATAATTTCTTGAAGCTCTGCGCGTGCCTCTTCGATTCCGGCCACATCCGCGAACGTTACTTTATGCTGACTTTCAGTTAGTAGCTTCGCCTTCGCCTTTCCAAAGCTCATCCCCTTACCAGCGCCCATCTGGACTTGGCGCATAAAAAATATCCAGATTCCGATTAGGATTATCATCGGAAGCAAGTTCGCCAACAGCACATAGTACCACGGCTGGTCCTCTTCTGGTTTCGCCGTAATATCAACTCCGTTATCTCGAAGCTTCTCAACGAGCTTGTCGTCCTGTGGAGAAGTTACCGAGAAAGTTTCCGGCTGCGCTGTCTTGGAGTGGTAAACGCCAGTAACCTGGTTTCCTTCAATCTCCACCGATCGAACCCGTTTGTTCTCAACATCATCCAAAAACGCGGAATATGAGAGCGGCTTGGAAGCCGCAGAATTGGTCTTTACGGCACCGTACATAGATACGATCAAGCCGAACAACACGAGGAAGAAAATGAGATTTTTAGAGGTCTGATTCACTAAGGTATTCCTACAAAACCCAACTACAACTTATTAAAATAGTCTCTATCTAGCTTAAAAATCGCAACAGCTGGGCACTGCGACCGCTCTAGCCTGGAGAATACGTTATAGAGCCATGAATTCACAAGCAATTTGACGCGAGCTGATACGCTCCTATCCCCCCTGATTTAGGGTCAAAAGGCCCTTCTTAATAGTTAGATGCTTTCTGAGCGGCAACTGTACCGCCGTAGCTTCCCCTCTTATCAGTCTAGCGACGGAGGCTCCGTGTTGCACTCCGATGCGCATCCTAAAGCAGCGTTGAATCACCGCAACCCCAAGTAAAGATGACGCCTCTCTCGGTAAAGCGTCCAAACGGTCCCTGAGTACCGGAGCGGACCTGCATTTGGAATTGGTCAGACCGCTTAAAGATCTACGCACCAACTCATCCGTCAGTAACCTATCCCGTTGTTGAGCGATCGCGCGCTCGGTCAAAGTGCGATAAATTCCGCTCCCCCAACGCTTCTCTAACAAAGGCAATAAGTCCAATCGTACCCAGTTTCGCGCAAAAGTGGTGTCGGAGTTCGTTTCATCTGCACACCAGTCTTGTCCAAGAGAGCCCAAATATTTAACTATTTGCGCACGATCTACCGCTACCAGCGGTCGAATTAAGCGCCTTCGCTTATCCAGCGGAGCCAACAGGGAGCTATCCCTGTTTTGAAAAATCTTGATTAAGAATGTTTCAGCTAAGTCGTTCTGATTATGCGCTGTTAGAATCCAGTCAGCGCCGCACTTCTGCCTACACTCCTCCAACACTCGGTATCGATTCTCTCTGGCCCAGCGTTCAATGTCGGTTTTGGGAGGGTGACGCAATCGTCGTACCGTGCATTGAAGCTTCAACCGTTTGCACATTGCAACCATGAATCGCTCATCTCTATCGCTTGATTTGCGAAGCTTATGGTTAACATGAACGACGGTTAGATTTCGGCTCGTACTGGTCTTACTTTTTTTTACTCCAGCAACCTTTAGCCAAACTCGCTCAACCGCGCGCAACAACGCTACCGAGTCAGCTCCACCCGAAACGGCGAGCACAAGCGAACCTCGCTTGGGTAAAGCGCTAAGAATCGCCGCTTCAAGATCAGTTTCGCCACGGGCCATAATAGCTACAAAACTATTCGTTAACTGTATCCCATGCAAATCTGCCCTCGGTGAGCATCGCATCCGCTAGCCCCAACAGGGCCTCATCTTCGTTGATTTCGAGACGCCTAAAATTATTAACTATTCTGCGTTTAGCAGCCTGCGTAAACACCGTGGCGATTCGAATCTCGGATTCGCATTTTTTAGCGCCTTTCGCCTTTATTTGCGCAGAGACCCTCGACAAGACACACAAACCAACGAACAGATCGATCCCGATATCGGCCAATCGCTTGGTGATCAACTGCGACCCCACGATTTTAGCTCCATATTTCTTGAGCACTGCCTCCGTTACTCCGCCAAGTTTCGACACCTGACGCTCAAATAATACCCCGAGGGGTTTGAGTTCCGGCGCAATTCCTGCGAGATGGTCTCTGCCAACCGGAGTTAGCTGAGAGATCTTTCGCGTAGCGTATGAGCTCATCACACCAAAGCCCTTGATCGGATCGTTAAAGACCTTACTGATTCCTTTAACGACAGCTTTTAGCTCATCGCCGACGTCTTTTAAGCTCGAAAGTGCAATATACAGCCTTAGAATTTCGTTTGTCCCTTCAAAAATCAGATTGATTCGACTGTCGCGCACCACACGCTCAAACGGATACTCTCTCATAAATCCGTTCCCACCGGCGATCTGAACCGCTTCGTTGGCGACTGACCATAGCTGCTCGGACACAAATACTTTACTCATCGCAGCCTCGACGCTGTAATCTTCGTGACCCGCATCAATCAAACTTGCTACCACGTGCACTACTGCTTCCGATGCATAGCAGCGCACGGTCATGTCAGCGATCTTTTCTTTAATAAGCGCGAATTCTGAGATCGATTTTCCGAACTGTTTTCGATCAATCGACTGCCGAATACTTCGCTCGATGCTCTGTTTCATCGCCCCCACGCACCCGCCGCCTAACCCAGTGCGTCCATTATTAAGAATCGCCATCGCGACCTTAAACCCTTTGCCAGCTTCGCCGAGAACATTTTCTGCA
>JBGSNS010000287.1:0-24031 GCA_041739515.1 Bdellovibrionota bacterium | reverse complement strand
AACTCCTCAGCACTGGAGCGTGAGCAAATTGCTGTAGTATTTCACGCCGTAGGATTGGAACTCGCGAAGCAAGTAGCATAGCTGCATAGCCGAGTCGTGACTGTCCCATTAACCAAGCCACAAGCGCGCATCTCATTCTCGGCCAACGTAGCAGGGCTTCATGTTGAGTGTTCCACCGTTGAGTTTGCCCCCGAATCGAATCGGATTTGACGGCGGCGCTAAGCAGGGGAGCCACCGCCATGGCCTGCCGTAATGCAAGTTCGATCCCCTCACCAGAAAATGGCTCGGTGTAACCCGCCACATCGCCGACCAAAAAAAGCCCGGGCCAAGCAACGCGTTGCAATCTCCGCGACAGTGGGGGCGTGCCGCGAATCACCAACGATTTAGTGTCGATGCCGATCTGCTCAAGTAATCCTACGGTTCCAAGCCGCTTTGTAGCCTCGCGACTAACCGCGCCAGCGATATCGATCGAATCATCTTCGAGTAGGGTCACTCCAACGTATCCACCGTCAACGATGTGCATATGGATTGTTCCGATTCTCGCAGGATACGAACCTTTTGGCGCTCTCACGCCGATCCCGATTTTGGAGTTTTGTTTGATCCTTATCGCCGCGAGTGCTTCAGTAGGAAGTGCGGCTGAATTTAAACCGCACGCAGCTACCACGGTTCTCGCAGTAATGGGGTGTGGGCCATCGCTGTCGAAGATTGCGACCTCGCGATGTTGAGTTGCAGGGATCCAGGGACCGATAGTCGCTTTTGCTCCGGACATTACCGTTGCTCCCATTTTCTCAGCGGCCAGCATGAGCGCGGAGTCTAAGGCTTCGCGTGAAACCGAAAAGCCGCCGGACAAATGGAGAGCGACTCGCCTATTTTTAAATATGACTTCAATCGAGTTTAGGGCAATAGCGTTAGCACTCGAAAGCAGCCCACCGAGGCCAGCGTTATCTAGCGTGGCTACAGCAGAGGCGTTTAAGCAACAACCGCAAATTTTATTACGCGGGAAGCTCTCTTTTTCGATCAATACGACGTTGAGTCCCGCCTTTGCGGCAAGAAGCGCTGTAAGACTTCCTGCTGGGCCAGCTCCAATCACGGCTACATCGAAGTGCGTGTTCACGACTTGCTCCACGAGAGTATAAATCTCTCCGGCCATACCCTCGAAAAGCTGGCATCGTCTAACCCAGCTTTCTTAGCCAAAGACTTCGCCTCAGCGAGGGTGAAAGCCGCCGATACTGAACTTAGCGCGTCCGCTCTTACGATTGGGGATCTGCAGAAACTCCTAGTTGCAAGCCAGGCAAGAGCGAACCCAAGCCTTGATCTCAGCAGGTCGGATATGACAATACCAACTCGAGCTTTCCTTCTCATACAGGTAAGTAGTGCGATCGCATCGTCTTGCTCTAGATGGTGAAGAAAGAGCGAACAGGTGAAAATATCGATATCATCGGGCAGTTCACCAATTAGGCAATTCATCGCTGTGAAGTTGACGCTCGGATCTGATTTTTGAGCTCGAGCCTGGCCGATAAGAATACTTTTAGAGTTTATGTCCACTGCGCTTGGGATCACATGCAGACCGCTCTTGCGAAGATGATTCGTTACGTCAAACAACCCATCCCCGTTTCCGCAGGCCACATCGCAAATTGAGATCTGAGATAGGTATTTACTTCGCGCAATGCCAGCTATGGAACGCGCAATAGTGCTTGAGGCAAAGCTTAGTCGATTTAGTAAAGTTAGCTCACTTAACGCAGCTTCGAGTTGATCTATCGGTAGCGCCAGATCGTCCATTTTTTCTGGAGCAAGTCTGCGCTCACAAATTGAGCTGTGTAAGTTTAGATCAAGCATATCGTAGTCAATGCAAGCAGTGCATCTGCCCACTGAATCCCTTAGTTGGTCTTAGTATTCTTTACGCTGAAAAATTCAACTAGACTAGGATGGACTCAGCTCGTCCTAGTCTAGCCGTCTAGCATACAATACGTCTCAATCCTCGAAATTTACCGATGACGTAGTGTTCGTTGGGTACGTCGTTGGATAGATAGTAATGTTGTGGCTCTGTCGGGGATCGCCCGATGCCGTCCAGCCCCCCCCAGATCGGGCTTTTCCAAACTTAGGTTCGCTAATCCGAGTTCGTCACGGCATCGTCGATTGAATCACCTAACTTTTCCACCGCGCCTTTTTTCTTTAACGGTGCGTCGCCATGTTTGATATTATCAACTACTTCATCGACGCGCTCGCCGGCCTCTTCAGCGGGCCCTTTTTGTTCACATCCAATAAACCCAATTAAAGTAATCGCTAACGCAATCAATGTAAATTTTCTCATAAACGTCTCTCCAAAAGTCTTCTGTATTTTAAGCGCATGGTTAATTATTTTTGCGTTCATCTTCCTCTTTACCAATAAGTCCGCCTCCCACAGCTCCAAGCGCACCTCCAACTACAGTTCCGCCTACACCAGGGGATACGATATTGCCGACAACAGCTCCGGTACCACCTCCGATAACGGCTCCTTTTTCTGTGCCGTCGAGTTTTCTCCAGGTTGAACAACCGGAGAAAAGTAATGCTATCGCAACGATGAATGCGAGTAAGGAAACTTTGGTTTTTTTCATTTCATACGATTTATAGAATTGGGACGATCGTATTGAATAAAATAGGATCGTCCCGGTTTTGATTACGGCTTAGTAGCCTCTTCCATTTGTCGCTCTGCTTCATGCTGCGCCTTCGTTATCCGTTCAGTCGATGCTAACTCTTGGTGTGTTACCAAGCTGTCAGCTACAGCCGCGGTTTGAACAGACTCAACTTGCATGTTGTCAACTTGACGCTGAGCTTCAGCGACTCTGCTAGCAGCCGTTGTAGTGACGTCCAATTCGTGAGCTTTGGCTTTGCCGATCTCTTCTTCGGCTCGTTGTTGCTCGTGAGCAATAGCTTCACTCCCGGCCTCCCTAGCCGCTTGAATCTTCTCTTCCCGATTTTTACATCCGATTAGTGCAACCAAGCTTAGTGCGATACAAATATATAGACTACGAAAATTCTTCATACTGAACTCCAAAACGTTCGATCATAAAATAATTCTGAGATTTTCCGCGCCCATCAACGTGGTCCATTAACATAATGGTCCAGTAAGATATCGGTGTAGGACTCGAGAAAATCCCAGGACCGGAAATCTACTTACTCAAGTGAAATTCGATTCCGACCTGTAACAAATGAGATGAGAAAGAGAACCAAGAATACAAGGAAGAGAATCTTAGCAATTCCGGCCATCTCACCGGCTAACCCACCAAATCCAAGTACTCCCGCTATCAACGCGACGATAAAAAAAGTAAGTGCCCATCTTAACATATAATTTCCTTTATAAACCGGATGATCGAAGTCGATCGTAGAACTAAGATCTCCCCAATTATCGGTGCAAACTCTCACACGAGGATTGCCTCTCGCCTATGATCTTCCTCATGTTATCCAGGAGAGACGAGGTACTTCTGTATACCTAGGGACCCGTCAGTCATTGCTTCTCCAAGTGCGCGGTAGAGAGGTTAGGCGTAAATTACCGCAAAAGGCGAAGATGTGGTAAGAAAGCCAGCATGGCAGAGCAGATAGCTTTAAATACCATGACTCACGCAGCCGCACTCGATAGTCTGCGTCCTCTCATAAAACCTAGAGAATTAGCGCCGGATAAGATTTCAGGTTCTGACCCAATGCGTTTTTTGCAATCTCTTCGAGAGTTTGCAGATGTACCATCAAGGGACCTAAAAAATTTGGCCGACTCCTCTAGGTTTTCCGAAATCGACTCTGGAGAATACCTCTCTAATGAAGGGGAAGAGGAGAGCCTTAATGGCTTTATCGTTGTTTCCGGTAAAGTCGCGATGTTGAAGAATTCGTCAAACGGCAAGGAGCTTATAGTAGAGCTGTTGCAAGCCGGCGATATTTTCGGGCTGCTCCTCACTCTCGCTGCTGACAAATTGCCTTATCAACTTTCAGCTCGAGCACTGCAGAAGTCGAAAGTGCTGTGGGTGCCAATCAATAGCTTCGTCAACTTGTTCAAGGTGCAACCACGATTGTCGCAAGATGTCGTCGCTTATTCACTATTATGTTTGCATTCTTCGTATAAACTCGCGCGCGGGTTAGCTCACGACCGAGTTGAGGTGCGAATTGCAGCCGTTCTATCGAGTTTGGCGCTCAAGTTCTCACGGAGCGCGAATACCAATCAACCCTACACGTTAGACTTCACCCGGCAGCAGCTAGCTGATCTAACCGGTACAACGCCGGAGACGGCGATCAGAGTAACGAGGGCGATGCAACGCGATGGTCTGATTGATATAAAGCGTCCAGGTGTTATTCGCATAGTAAATTTGGAAGCACTTCACGAGTTAGTCGACGCGTAGACAGATTATTTTTTAAGCGTATGACTCCGGTCATACGGCGGTATCATTCATCGAGCTAGTCTCCAGCTAGGGACATCGATCTAATGACTAACCTTGACGAGCATCTTAACCAATATCTCCGCGAGCAAATTGCTCTGGAAGAGCATCTCTTCAAAGGAATTCAGGATCAGATTGCGGGAATTGATGGAATTGAATTTGCTGATGCCAAAGATTTGTTGATTAAGACGAATCAGGTTTTGGAGAAACACTTCACCGCACTCAATGAAATTCTAGATGTTCTTGATAGAGGCACCGCAGATTCCGTAACTAAAGCAGCAGCCAGCAATGGCGGCGGATTTGCGGATCCATTGCAGCAAAGGATAGAGAAGATCCGCATATCCCGAATAGTGCGAGATGACTATTCTGCGCTCAGTCTGATCGCCATAAGCAACACTCTTCTTCATGCCACTGCTTTGGCTCTTCGGAGCCAAGAAGTAGCTAAGCTGGCACTGCAACATTTAGAAAATTTGACGCCTCTTGTTCTAAGGATGGGGGAGCTGGTGCCGGACGTCGTAACGCGAGAGCTCCGCTTTCATTCCCCAACCATTGATCTTTCTGTAGCCAAATTAGCATTGCAAAATGCTCAGATGGCCTGGAAAAAGGCGGCATAAAACGACTGCAAGTTGAATTTAACGAAAAGGAGATACTTCAAGGAATCTGAATCGGTATTGGTAATTTTAGACTTAATATAAGAAAAATAAGGAAATATATGATGAATGGAAAAGTAATACTGGCTTTTGTTTTGGCGCTAAGCTGTCCGATTATTGGCTCAGCTGAGAATCAGAAGACTCAAAGCATGGATGAAGCAAGTCGCGCGCGAATGGGATTGACGAAAGATGAAGCACGTTTTCAGAAGATAGTGGATCAATCGTCTGAAGCGTACGCTGCAATTGTTAAAGGGACGCAAGGAGCGGTTCCTGCAAGTGTGCTAAGCAGTGCACGGTGTATCGCGGTCCTTCCCGGTGTGCTTTCTGGCGCGCTAGTTGTCGGCGGCACCCATGGCAACGGATTGGCTAGTTGCAGAGATACTAATAATGCATGGAGTCAACCTGCAGCTGTTTCGCTTAATCAAGGAAGCATCGGTCTACAAGTCGGTGCAAAATCGGCTGATATAGTTCTGTTCATTCAGAGCAACGAGGCCGTAGCAGCTCTTAAGAGCGGCAACTTCAAAATAGGAGCCGATATGAGCGCAGTTGCTGGAGCTTATGATACTGGCGTTGATATGTCTCAGGCTGGTGTTGTTGCTTACACGAGAGCAGAGGGTCTCTTTGCTGGAGCCGCAGTAACTGGCGGTACTATTAGCAAGAATGAAACTGATCTCGAGCGTTTTTACGGCAAGAGAGTAGACTTCGCAGCTTTGCTTGATTCTCGTGAAACACCGGACAGTTCAGGATACTCGCAAAAACTTACTAAGCAGTTTCCTTCGTAGGGAATTGAGTTAGCAGTTAATTGCTGTGTGAGTCTGTAACAGTAAGTGTGTAAGACGAACAAAGATGCGCCACGGGGCGGGATGTTTTTACACTGGAGCTCGCGGAGAACTCAGTAGATAACCCGTTGATTTGGCTCCGTGGTCTCCTGTGTAAATATTAGAAGAGTCGGACGCATGACGTAATATCGCTTCCACGAGTTATGTTACATTCCCTGCTGTGTGGCAGGGGCGCGTTAAGAATGCGCCCCTGCATTTTAATCAAAATGTACCCCGAGTTTCCTCGAGCTCTGGCGAACACACGATGTTGGATTTGCAGTGCTACCGTAGCCTCATATTGATGTCGTGGTGAGTTTAAGAAAAGGAATAGAGTTTATGAATCAGCCTCGCACAATTTTTGCAAAAAGTTTAATTACGGTTCTGATATTCACAGCACCATTTATGACGGGATGTGGTACCAGGCACACTAGTACGGTCTCAACCACGGAGATTCGCAGAGATCCTGATACCATCGCTCCCACCGTAAGCGACGATGAAAGATCCACGGTCGAGATAACCAAGACCGAACAAACTACCGAGAGCGAAGGGCGTCACGGTATTTTTGGGATTCTATGGGATTTAATCACTTTGCCGTTTCGAGCATTGGGCGCGATCCTTTAGGGCCCAGATTGTCGCGGCTCCAGGACAGTACCACCTGCCGGCATTTCTCCGTGTTAAAATCAAAAAGTGAGCAATCCGATAGTAAGCCTTTTTTAACACGGAGGACGCGGTGGGCGCGGAGGTAATACAGGTCGAAAGTTCGTGGGGATTCGTCAGGAGCGGACACCTTTTTTAGGTCGCCCATACGTCCGGCGGCGAAGGAAGATTCGCTCTAGGTGGCGAACAACCGCCTTTGAAAATCAGCGTTAAGAATTTCGCCTAACTGACCGTTTGCACCTTGGGGAATGGGATTCCCCTAGATGTAATCTTCAAGGAGTGAATCAATGGCAGCCGGCGATGAAATATCTATCGCGTCGATCTCTAACAAAAAGCTAGAGGACGCCACACAACAGGCTCAAGTAGCCGTCTTCAAAAGAGAGTTAGACCAGCAGGGTGATGTTGTTAAGACCATCATCGAAGGGGCAACCAAGCCAACAATCCTGCCTCCTGGCGTTGGTACCAAAGTGAACACAGTTGCGTAGAATATATGGCCTAGAATGTATGACCTAGAAAGTACGATCGCGTGGTGAAAATAAAGGTGACCGCCCCCTTTATGCTAGTAGCAACCTTCTTGGTTGTTTTGCACTGTTTTATTCCCAGTGCCGTAGCTCAAATCTCAGTCGGTGCTCCAGCACAGGTAAGCTTATCGACCTCGGGCGGCACTCCTATTGGTGGTCCTAGCTATTTGCCCGACGCCGGGGCTAACGGGAGTGCGCTCACTTTTGTATCTGATGCAACTAACTTAGTTGCTAGTGACACAAACGGGTTGAGCGATGTGTTTTACACAGACCCGGTCACAAAGCGGATTAGCAAAGCGAGCGTCACTTCTAGCGGGGCTGACGCTGATAGAGGCAGTGGCGATCCATCGATTAGCCCGATTATGCCGGACGGCTTTTACGCAATCGCCTTTGTTTCACCCTCAACCAATCTGGGGTCGATACCGAATCCAAGCGGTAACAGCAACGTTTACGTAAGATTTCCTACGTTAAACATTACTGAAATCGTGTCGCCCGCCGTGGGTTTCACACTTCCGAACGCGTCAAGTTACGTTCCATCGATAACTGTAACCTCCGATGCAAACGGCAATAAAAAGGCGCTGGTCGTATTCGTTTCGGAAGCCTCAAATTTAGTGACAGGGGATACCAACGGCTTTGTCGATCTTTTCTTGGCCACCGTTACGGTGCCAACATCATCAAGCTACACGCCAGCAAGCCTGACAACTGTGACGAGAATTACCAACTCAGTTCCGATCGGCCAGGAGCCGGATGGGCACGCCCAGAGAGCAGCCATTAGCGCTGACGGACGCTACGTGGTCTTCGCATCGCGAGCGTCTAACTTAGTCTCTCCTCCGATTAGCAATCCAGACCTATTCGCCCACATGTATCGCTACGATCTGCAAACGGGAACTACGGTTTTAATCAGTAAGAATTCTCTAGGCGAGCCGGCTGACGAGACGAGTTTGTATCCAGAAATCAGCTACACCGGAAGATTTATAGGGTACTTCACGTTTGCCTCAAATATCGTAGGATCAGCAACCTCGAGACCAGATTTTCCATTCGTGATTCGCTACGATGCGGATACCGATACCAATCAACAGGTGAACCTGGCAGCGGACGGCGTAACCAGCGGGTTAGGGCAGCTTCAGTCCATCGGTCTTTCAGCGAACGGAAGACTTGTAACTTTTGCTGATACTTCCGGAAGTCTAGTTCCGAATGATTCACCGGGAAGGATTAATATTTACGTTAAAGATTTTGAAACTGGGCAGGTCGCAAGACTTTCAAACGGCACTGCAGGAGAATCGGGTAATCAAGATAGTTTGAATCCCACTCTAACCGCGCAAACACTTAACGGGCTTGCGTTTAACGTTGCTTTCGACTCACTAGCGACCAATCTCACTAGTCCATCGACTGCCACGGGATTCACAGACGTGTACTCCACGGTCTTCACCCTTAGCAGACCGAAACTTTCGGTATCCACGAAGCTAGAAACTCCACCAGACGTATCGATCGAGCGCCGTAAACTACAAGTAATCGCCCAAGCTTTTGCTCTCGCGCCAACGGCAAGCAGCCTTTCTCATCGTATACAGAATCAGCGACGTAGAAGAGCTGCCAAGCGAGAAATTCGCTACGAATTTAGTGTAGTTTCGACATTTACTCGCGCCGGAAGACGTCGCACCCAACGCATCACCACGATCACCAAACGTAACCAAATTTCAGTGACAAAAATTAGAAATGGTTCGTATGCGGTTAAAAACCGCGTCCGCATCATCAACGCTCGGACAGGTAGGACCATCTCCAAAACTCCTTTTAGTCCGATTCAGAGATTTAAGGCGACGTAAGAAAGCGACAAGGGCTCCCAGAAGAACATCGAGTTAACTACCCTATCGCCGGTACGCAAAACTAGCCTCACAGAATTCCTGTCCGCCGCACACAGATCTTCCTGGCAACGCGCCGGGGAGGCGGCACGGCTCCTGTGCCGGATCTGGCATGGGAGCAGGTTGAGGAATAATAGTCGGAGCTTTCTCTGGACTAGGTGGCGCTTGACGTTGCGGATCCGTGGATGGCTTCGACGGAGCAGGAGGAGCGATGGGTTCCACGGCTGGAGCGGTGAATAATGTGTTCATAGATTATTCTCTCTTAAAACTATCTAGTTTCTCTAAGATTTTTTTTGGCAACATTCCACGCTCAACAATTTGAAATGCTGGGATAGTGCCCGCCGTGTCCTTAATCTGGGATAGTACTGAGGTTTGCCATACTCCAAGGTCCTCTTCGGTCATTTCGCCAGGAGAAAATTGTACAGCGCGATTGTTCACAAATCCACGCATATCGAAGCTATCGATCATTATCGCTGGGTCGCCAAAACGTGCTGAGTATAAAACATCACTCGATAGGACAATCGGAAAACGCTCTCGTCCAACACCTTCAACTCCGTGTAGAGCATGTCCACGATAAAGCTCACGTAGCGTTAACTCTCCTCCCGGATTAAAACCCGCATCATCGGCTTCGCCAAGCTCGATCTCTATTTCATCCTCTTCGTCTTTACCGGAGCGAGGCGTCGTAATCCCTCTGGTATAGTAGGCATAGCCAAACCTGTATAGATCGTAGAGGTCAAGCGATCGGTTAACAAACTGCCAAACGCCACGCTCAACTGGATCCACCACTGTATCAAGACTCTCGAAGCGCTCAATAAGCTTAGGTCGTTCTTTGAGCAGTGCCATTTCTTCTGAATACAAGTGGACGCTGGGGGATAGTCTCTCGATCCCACTCAAAGCGCTTTGGTGTTGTAAAAGTTCTCTTGATGCCCGACGGCCTTGTTGCCCTGATGCCTCAGCAAATCCACGGTCTACGCTTCTCAAGCGCCGCTCATATGCCACCGCATCGTTGCGGTAAGCATTCCAGGCCAGATGCTCGCTGCCCGCTTCATTCATCAATCCCATCAAAATATTCTTTGGTAAGCCGACATTGATAACGTACTTACCAAGCGTGGGATGACGATGAAAAATTCTAGGGTTTGGGATGCGAACTCGCGCGTTCTGTCGACGTGGGTTGAATCCACTGTAGTTATCGACCGATTCAATAGTGCCCCTAAAAAAATCTTGCAGAATCTGACTCGGAACAGCGAGAGCCACCTCGTTAAACGGATTATCAAAGTGCGCGTTGAAAATTACTAAGCTGTACTGATGTCGGGTACCTTCAATTTCTATTGAATAATATTTCTGGTCTACTCCGGCGATTACGATCATTCCGCGACTGAATATAAACTGTGCCCTTGGTAATTGATCGATCGCTTGGCTAAGACTTGGCCATGCTCGCCTATACAATATAAATGGATCTGACCCCTCGGGTGCATTTGCCGGGCGAGCTGCGAACAACAAAGCTGGATCAAGCTTGCTTATAGCTAAGCCTTTACCGGGAAAGTGGTTATTGTCATTGGTATTCAGCATGGAAACCTTTCCATGTCCTATGCCGAATCTTAGGAGCAGCGGCGTTTCTCCGTCAGGAGTTCTGCGTGACGGGATTGCTTGTACCCCGAAGCCATGATGGATATCGGCTAAACGCATAAAGGCCCCGAGGGATCGTTGCAAGGGCGGTGTTAACAAATGAAACGGTTTTCTTTTTTTTGCGTCGGGATCACGACCTCTGCCTTGTTCGGTATCGGCTCTATAGGCTTCGCGAATGCGCGGATAAAACTGCATTTGTAGTTCTCGGTATTCATCTGCATCCGGCTCCTCTTGAATAAAAAGATGCGGCTCAACTTTAAGTAATTCACCAATCGGACGCAGGCCAAGCGCTATGTCGGTGCGTGTCGTTGCCTCTGGCAGCACATAAAGTGCTGCATGAAGCCCCAATCGTGCTAGTAGTGAGGCCGAAGCACGCTCGCTTCTAAAGCGCACGTCCTGCATCGCGGTTAAATACGTGCGAATTAAGTCCGGTGGTGCACTCGGATGTGTGAGTGACCGGCAGCTCGACAAAACTCTTAAGAGTTCCTCAACCGAGGCCTCCCGATGAATCGATAACACCTCCTGCACGAGCGAAGTCCAACCGACGGGAGCTCTTGATCTGGTAGCTAGTTCCAAAGTTCCAATTAGAAACTCCAACCGCTGTGCGGTTACCACATATTCCGGAAGCACTTCATCCAGGGTTGTATTAATCCATTGAGCTCCAGTTGATTCTGCTGCGCTTAACACGCGATTTAATCTCGTCAGGAGTGGGAGGATATTTGGATAAAGACGACCGCTATTGCTGGTCTTTATTTTCTCGATAAGCATCAAATTATCTTCGAGATCCTCAACGCAGGTAGCGCGGGAAGCTATGTTTGCGATGTATTCAGAACCCAATGCAAGGGATGAATCGGGGCGTGGCCCTGAGTCGTCCTCTTCATTTCCGATTACTTGTTCGAGCAGTTCTACGTAGCGCTGAATAATATCAAATCGAATCGGTTGAACCGAAAGCAGGGGCGCTATAGCACGCATTAACCCTACTACCGTTATTGGATCACACATGGCTTCGCCAAGCGTAAGACGTTCCCTTAAAAAGTGTATGCACCAATCGCGCGAGGCCCTAGATTCACATTGAAGCGCGATTCCTAATCCATCAACACAGTTTTCCAAATCTGCGATTGCTTCTTCAAGCATGTGTGTCGACGATAACTTTTTAGCCCGATCAACTATCCAATGAGCATCATCTTTTGTTGGATCTAACTCTGCAAAATCACATGCCAGACACCGGAGTACTTGCAACTCGTCGACCCGCTTAAAGAAAACTATATGATCGTGAAATGGTAGCGCTAATTCAAAGATCGCAACTATCGCACCGGCTGGAGCCCCCACTTCAGCAATCTGGAAAAGAGTCGGACAAAGCATTTCGACAAATGCCGGAGCGGACTTACAACGCACATCAGCTAATACTCTTCCAATCGCTATTAAGTGCTCTGAATTGACCGATTTTGGGTCGACGTCGGATTGTTGTAACGCGAGCATTCCGCGCAAAGGTGTAACCGGGTTTTCTGATCGCAATGCGCAACGCTCTATCGCCAAAAGCAATAACTGGCCATATCTCGGCTCGAGAAAGGCGCGTTCGACTAGGGAACATGCAGCGCGTTTCTCTTTTGGAGAAGCTTGCGACGCTTCGATATGCTCGAGGGCGCGCTGCTGTCTACTTTTTAACCCTGATTCGGAGGAATGATCGAATTGGGGCAGTGAGTTGGAGCTAAGAATCGAATGATCGTCGGGGGAAGGTGTTGAAAATATGTCCGACATTACAAAACTTCTTCAAGCGGAGATAATCATAGAGACAATAGCGCTTCATCCCAGAGGAAAGAAACTAGAGAATTATTACAATGAAATGAGTATTCCATCCCGAAATTTAGTCAGACAAAGGTATCGCGAGATCATAGTTCCGCAAAAAAACTGCGTCTTAAAAAAAGAACCCTTAATCTCCGCAAATCGACGTTTACTTGGCAACGGGCGATGATCTCCAGCCGTTCCATACGCTCTATCGTACTGATCGCCTAACTCATCACAAATATTGCTAATTATCGCATCACCCTAAAGCTCCGGGTGGTGGTATAATTCTTATTAAGGATCCTTACATGATTGGGTTGCGAAACTTGACCTCAAGTACCGCGGTTTTCTGCTCGTTTCTGGTGCCCATTTCGGTTGCTGCGATGGAGGTAGAGCTGGTCTCAGTCGATCGTCCATCCAAAATCGCCACAAACATATTTAAGCGCATTGATCGAACATCAAGCCTCGGAAATAAGCCTAATTTCTGGAGCATGTCTAAGGCGATGAAAACACGGCTGTTTAATTCACATACAGAATTAGGGAAAAAACTTGGAGTACATCCAGTTGTTTTAGATCTTTCCGTAACCGCCAAGCCCAACATTTCTCCTGGAAAGCTTAAACTTGAGCGCGAGTTAAATCTCACCGCCTCAAAGCGCCTTACGGCGAGTTTCCCTCTATCTATTGAGACTAATGTCAAATACGACGAGTCGCGCACGGGTTCGATCTTCGTCATTTTCAAATTCTCGCTTTAGGTCAGGATTTTAGCGCTAGTTTCGTGTCTCTGCGAGAGCGGCTATGCTTGTCGCAAGAGTTCGCTAGGAGCCAAGAATGTTTTACGTACGAGAAGTTTCCGGACAAATAGCCCCGTATGCGCCCGGTGCTGTTAGATCGCGTCGTATTGTGGAAGCTTCGTCTCGGATAGAGCCCGTGGCTGGCGCGAGCACGAAGGATTCATCAAGTAGTGGGTCGGAAGCTGCGTCAGCCGTAGTTGCGGCGTATGAACGGGTAATTAACCCAGACACACCTCGCAGAAAAATTGTGCTAGCGGAAGAATTAATGCGGAAGGATGTAATAACGATTTTTGGATCAGCTACACTCGAAGATGCACACCGAATTTTTACTAGTAGACGATTTAGGCATATCCCGGTGGTCGATAGCGATGAGAATTTAATCGGAATGTTGTCTGATCGTGATTTGTTGCGGCGCGCTGCTCGTCTCGACGATGCCGCTCACGCCGATGCTAAACCGTGGCGGGAACAGCTCGTTGAATCGATTATGACTAAGCCGGTATTAGTCGCCTCGAGCGACACTAAAACTCGTGAAATTGCCGGCGTTATGTTCGAGGAGCGGATCGGATGTTTGCCGATCGTGGATGAATCTCAAAAGGTAGTCGGTATTATTACTCGCAGCGATATTTTGCGAACGCTAGTGTCGCAAGCACCGCTCGAACTGTGGCGTTAATCCGGCGGTGTTGATGCAGGCGAAACGGTTAGTAGAGCCTGAGAGTATCGATGTTAACCTGTTCATAGCTCTGAGATTCTAAATTCCCTGTGAAATACCCACGGAGAAACGCCTTAAGAGTCCTGCGAGAATCACCGATATTCTCTTGGGGATCCTGCGCAAATGCTATTTCATGCAATGAAGGCAAATTTTACTGGTTTCAAACGAGTAAATGCGTTGGCGTTGATTTGCGTGCTGTTGGCGACAGCGGGCGCTGCATTCTGGGAGCATGATCGCCGAAATGAAATAGATCAGCGTAGATTTGCGGTTCTCACTGAGCGATTACGAGGAGAAATAATTCGCCGGATCGCAGTCTATAGGTACGGCTTGTACGGTACTCGCAGCGTTTTTGCCGCGAGTAAGTCGGTGGAACGTGATGAGTTTCTAGCGCTCGTAAATTCTCGTGATCTTCCATTGGAATTCCCGGGAACACTCGGAATAGGTTATATTGAATACGTTCCACGGGATAATATCCAGGACTTTTTGGCGAGAACGCGGGGGGATAATACGCCAGATTTCGAGATTCAATCCAACTCCACAGCAAAAGACTTGATGGTGATTAAGTTTATCGAGCCGATCGCTGCGAATCGACCATCGTTGGGACTCGATGTTGGCCAGGAGCAGAATCGGCGAGAAGCAGCGATGCGGGCTGCCAGAACTGGCGAGGCCTCTATAACCAAATGGGTCACCCTAATTCAAGTTCCGAACGATGGACCAGCTTTTCTATTCTTTCTGCCTGTTTATCACAAAGAAATGCCGATCGAGACGGAGCAGCAACGCGAAGCTGCTATCGAGGGCTGGGTCTATATGCCGCTCGTTGCGAGTCGTGTGTTTAGCGGAGCTGCAAACGAAACTGATGGTGAACTAGACTTTGAAGTATTCGAGGGGGAAGCGGCTACCAAGCAGAGTCTAATTTACGACAATACTCCCTCAATGCTCAACGAAGCACCTGGCCACCAAAAACCTAAATCCAATGAGTTTAGCGCAGTGATTCCAATTGAAATCGGTGGACAGCAGTGGACGATATCGATGCGATCCACTGCAAAGTTTCTTAACCGCTCATCCGCAGTCGCATGGTTAATCTGGGTAGTGGGTGTGCTGATGGCGGGATCAGCATGGGCGCTGTTCGCCTTTCAACGCGCCAACTTACTTAATTCTAAAGCTCGAGAATTAACCGTCATGGCTGAGATGGCAAGGGTTGGATCATGGCGACTTGAATTCCCTGATTTTGGTCCTCCGCAGGTATTTTGGGACAAAGAAGTTAGAGCGATTCATGAGGTCGATTCGGACTACGATCCGAGCCTGAGACAGGCAGTCGATTTTTACGATCCCGAGAATAGGAAGCGGATTGAAGAGCTTATCTATCGCTCCAGAGAGTTTGGAGAGCCTTTTGCCTACGAGATGCCGCTAACGACGGCTAAAGGTCGGATGATATGGATAAAGTCATTGGCGACTCCAATTTATGACAAAGGTCGGGTCGTAAAGCTGATCGGAGCTTTTCAGGAAATTACAGAGCATCATGCGTTAGTTGCCGATCTCCAAGAGTCGATGGGCCGCACCGAGCAGGCATTGAAAGCCAAAGGTGAATTCTTGGCGATGATGAGCCACGAAATCCGCACGCCGATGAACGGGGTAATTGGGATTGCTGCGCTGTTGGGCGAAACCACACTTACAGATGAGCAGAAAGATCTCGTTCGGACTATTGAAGTATCGGGGCAAGCATTGCTGACGATGATAAACGATGTACTCGATGCTTCGAAGATTGAAGCCGGTAAGCTAGTGCTTGAGAAATCTCCGTTTAACTTGATCCAGACCGTTGATGAGGTCAAAGCTCTATTTGCGGAGCAAGCAAAGTCGAAGAATATCGAGTTCAAGGTTACATTACTCACAGAGGTGCCGACGTTGTTGATTGGCGATGGGGGAAGGATTCGTCAGATCCTTCTTAATCTCGTTGGAAACGCTCTAAAATTTACAGAGCGCGGCACGGTTGAATTGAAAATCGAAACTACTGAGAGAACGCCCGGAATTTTCAGCATAAACTTCGCGGTTCAGGATACCGGGATCGGCATCCCGGAGCACATCTTAGGCAAATTGTTTACTCCATTTACCCAAGCCGATGCGACCATGGCGCGAAAGTATGGCGGAACCGGCCTGGGACTATCTATCTGTCGGCGTCTAGTAGGGATGATGGATGGCAAAATCGATGTCGCTAGTGAATTTGGACATGGGTCGGTTTTTTCATTCACGATTGAACTTCCTCGCTACGTAAAGGCTAAGTACTCCAGCCCGAGTGATCTCACGAAACGCGATGTGAATGACCGAGCCCTCAACGTTCTCGTAGCTGAAGACAATGTGATCAATCGAAAGATAGCGATTAGTATGCTTGAGAAGCTGGGGTGTAATGTCAGCATAGCTTGCGATGGAGAAGAAGCTCTATCTCGTGCAACTAATGAGCAATTCGATATGATTTTTATGGATTGGCAGATGCAAAAAATAGATGGTCTCGAGGTTACGCGTCGCATTCGCTCGCAAGCTTCCCCGGTCGTAATTGTCGCTATGACGGCAAATGCGATGGAGGGGGATAGGGCAAAGTGTCTAGAGGCTGGAATGAATGACTATCTCTCTAAGCCGTTGGAGCCCAAGAAGCTAAAGTCCGTAGTGGAATTTTGGGGCGAGAAGTCGGCGCAGTCTCCTTAACGCTAGTCATTACGCCACGATCGGAATGGAGACTATTCCTCTGTCTTAGGCTTAACAGGCGCAACCTCTTCAGCCTCAATTTTCGCTTGGTCCGCGGTGAATTGAGCAGAAGCTAGGCGACGTTTAAGATCTTTTAATGACTGCTCGGCTTCAGTGAACGCATGCTGCAATTCTTGCAAATGTTTGCCTTGCTCGTCAGCTTTTTCTTTTGGTTTCTCCTTGGCCTTAGCCAACGCCTTTTGAGTTTTGGCAACCGCCTCCTCTGCTTTCTCCGCATCGTGTTTAATGACGCGAAGTGCTTGCTGTGCTTTAAGGGATACGTCCAGAGTCGCAGCGATTTTTCCGTGCTCGCCAGCATCCGGTTCAGCGTCTAACTCGATATCCTCAGCAGCCAAAACTAGAGCAGTTGGAGGCAGCTTGGATAAAATCCCGTGCAGCTCCTCTTCGTTCGTGCCGATCGGCTCTTCGCCGCGCAGGCGAAAGGGGATAAATACGAAGGTAGAGTTTTTGGACTCCTCAACTACATGTGAAAGCTCAAGAGTCGGCACGATCTTAACCTGTGCATCGATGCGCACATCGTCCAGCATCTCAGCAAGTTCAGCTTTTGCGGCCGTGGTATCTTGTTCCGGTTTCACGCACGCTATAAGTCGTAATGTGGCGTCCTCCCATTCGGGGCACCGAGTCATCAGATGGCTCAACAACAGCATTAGGCGAGCGGTGCCGTCTCCTGACCACCAGATGTCGATGACTCTCGATGTCGACGGAGTTTCAGCAAGCTTCCCCTTTAAACTCTCTGAACTAGAGAGGATAATTACGTTACATCCGAAACGTAGAGAAGTTCTTAGATACCTCCCGTACTGTCTGAGAAACAGAGTATCTGGAGTTACTCGCTCCTGATCGAACCAATTAAGTAAAATTGTATTCGCAACAATCGGCCCGATTCCGTACGACTCAAGTAAAATTGGGAATCCTGCCACAGAATCCTGCATAACGATCGCACGGGCAAACGCCTGCAATCCGCGCTCAGAAATATCTGCGCTTAGCTCTTCTTCGACCTCTTCAGCACGCCTTCGCACTAACGGACCGCTGCCTTCTAAGATACGAATTGCAGTGATAATCCCGCTTCCTCCACTAATCCACGACGCGAATCGAATGATCCGTCCACGACGAGTAGGATTGTTAGAAAATACTAAGATTACCGGACGCCAGTCGCGTGGGTGCTCCAAGGTTTTAGACATCGCATGCAGTTTCTCTCGGATCGTTTGAAATCTGCTTGAGCGCGCGCTGTCAGCCCAGCGTTCAGGTCGGGGTGCTGAGGACAGATATTTGTGTATCGCCAACAGAAATCCAAACGCCACCATGCCAGCAATCGGATCGATTGCTAACACCGCTCCCAGACACAAAATTCCACCCAAGAGACTGATTCGTTTATCGAACCACCTAAAGCGGGGTCTAAATGACGGGCTATTGGAGCGAGCCTCGTAGTATGTGGCGTAATTCACAAGCCCATACGAAAGCAAAAAGAACATAGTAACTATCGGTGCGATAAGATTTAGGTCTCCCAACATAATCGCGCTCATTGCGATTACGGCGGCCAATAACACTCCTCGACGGGGATTAGCGCTTGGTCCGACTCCTTCAGAAAATGGATTGAGCACGGGGAAAATCCGATCGCTTGCGAGCGATTGTAGAATTCGCGGTGCGCCTAAAAATGAAGCGAGGGCGGATGAAATCGTCGCTGCGTAAATTCCGAAGTCAACCAACCACGGAGCGATTGATAATTGGCGCATGATAGAATAATTCACCGCCAACTCCGCTCCCGGCCGGGCGGCTGCAAGGATAAAAGCCAGGGCGAAGTAAATAACCGCTGAGATGATTACCGCTGCAAATGTCCCGAATGGAATGCTGTGCCCGGGATCTTTTAAATCTCCGGACATGCTAACGCCTTGGGTAAAGCCGGTAACAGCAGGGAAGAAGATCGCAAAAAGCGCCCAGAACGACAGACTCCCTCCAGGAGTAAAGTTGGCAGTCAATTGCTCTGTATTCCAGTCTCCGAGTCCTCCGATTACAACCGATCCGATCGCTGAAAACAGGACGCCCATGATGATGTATTGCAGGCGCGTAGCCCAATCAGACCCCAACCAGGCAAAACCGAACAAAACTACGAGAACCACAGTTGCTGAGAGTTGTGCTAAGTGTGGATTGTGTGAATGCACGATGGCGGTAAGCGCTTCGCCGAATCCGATTGAATAAAAGGCGATCGAAATTGCTTGAGCCAAAAACAGCACTAATCCGATCGCGCCCCCGAATTCCACGCCTAGAGTGCGGGAAATTAGATAATAGTCTCCGCCGGCGCGCACTTTCATGTTTGTGGCGATAGCTGCCAATGAAAAGCTCGTAAGTAGCGAAATTACGTTAGCGAAAGCGATTACCAGCAAAGCACGGGGCAATCCGCCATCACCGACTACATTGCCAAGGCGCAAGAATAGAATGACGCCCAAAATCGTGAGGATGCTCGGAGTAAAGACTCCGCCGAATGTTCCTAAAGTGCCGAGCTTGTGTTTTGCCGACCCGTTTGCTTCAGACATTATTATTCATTCACCTTTCTAATCGCCGTGGAAGCATCCGTGAAGACGATACGCACATCAAGCGGTGATGGAGGTATCGAGGATTCAAAGTTGGAAATCAAAGATAGATTCAAAGAATAGGACACTCAGATTCTTCCAGTTTGTAACTAGTTGAAATAACAAGAAATAATTGGCTGAGAAAAATGGGTGTCCACTACTCCGCGCACTACTCAGCGACGCAGAGAGCGGCAGCGATCGGCTCGGTCGGATAGGATTTTTAAATGCGAACGTGTTATCACGCACGGCGTCAATTCAATTGTTTTGCGATAGGGATAACCATGGCACGCATATGCAATAGTGTTTTTTTGTTAGCAGTAGTTTGTGTGGCGCTGATCAGCGGGTGCTCGGACGACGAACCCACGGTATTGCGGCAACCTGAACCACAAAGGGAAGCTCTCGTCGACTCAGCGCAAAATCGCCAAGCGATGGCTCTTAAAGTCGTTAGCGCCTATTCAAGTTTTGATTGGGGGAACGATATTACCGCACGAGTAACTAGCCAGGTCGGTGAAGCTGTCGCTGAAGAAGCGCGCGAGAGGATCAGAACTCGACTTACCGACAAACAGATCGTCGATCTTCGTTTAAAACTTCTTACCGATACGTTTACAGCCACTGAGTTAGAGAAACTTTCGGAACTTTACTCGGATCCAGCTTCAAAGGGGCTGCTCAGAAAGATTTCCGTTTTCGAGGAAAGAGTAAAAGATCAGATTCAACCCACTATTGTCGAAGTAATGAGCGGCGAGACTCGTTAATAGGGAGTCGATTGAGAAGAATGGGTTTCGAAGAATCACTGAGGGATTTCGGAGTCGGAATGAGTATCGGAGGGAATATATGCGAGTTTTGTGCCGGATTGTTTTCTTAATTTTGACGGTTGAATGCTTTTCGTTAGCAAATGTTTTTGCTGCAGAGTCTTCTGATAACAAAAACTACAAGCCGCTCTCAGCTGAGAGTATGGAAGACTTAGTAGGCCCAATCGTGTTTTATCCCGACATGTTGGTGCAGGTGATTCTTCCTTCGTCGACGTTTCCGGATCAGATAGTGGACGCGGCGCTTCTTATTAAAACGAAAGAGGATGCAAAAACGATCGGAGATCAAACCTGGGATGATAACGTGAAGGTCGTCGCTACTTACCCCGGCGTATTAAAGATGATGTTTGAGAAACTGGAATGGACTACTGATCTTGGACTCACCTTTCTTAACCAGCAGAAAGATCTGTTTTCTACGATTCAGCGACTCCGTTTGTCAGCAAAAACAAGTGGCAACCTAGGATCTACTGAGCAGCAGAACGTTACGACTACGGTAAAGGATGGAAACACGATCGTTGTTATTCAGCCTACGAATCCGGAGATTATCTACGTCCCGACGACGACCGTTGTGACGAGTGGGTCAGATTATTATTACAGCTCTTCCTCGACGCTCGTTCCGCTTGCCACTTTTGGACTCGGCGTGGCGGTCGGTGCCGCCATCAATAACGACAATAACAAGAATTACTATTACGGTGGTTGGGGCGGCGGCTCAAATTATTGGTACGGCAATAACCAAGTTGATAAGTGGCAAGATAATCGGCGTGCAGCTTGGGAGGATTATAACGACCGGCAGTGGGACAAGCAGGATCACCGCCAAGATATGTCTTCAAATCGCCAAGATTTTCGACAGGATATGTATGAGCAGGGGAAGGTTCCTAGTTCAGCGCAAAAAGAGCAGGCTAAGAGTCAGTTTAACCAAAAGTATCCCGATGCTTCGAAAAACGCTTCGCAGCGACGGGACAACTATCAGTCAGGGCAGCGTCCCAATCAGGTTAGTCAGGGGAGTTTAAGCTCTACCACCCAAGCTCAGCGGCAACAGGCTCGTAGTAACTCAGCGAATTCTGCTTGGTCTACCGCTAGCGCTAACCGCAGCGCAGGGAATTCTGGATGGAGTACGAACAACGCCAATCGTGGGACGGCGAGCTCGAGCTGGGGTACGGGATCGGCATGGAACACTAACCAGGCCAGTCGAAGTTCCGGATCTGGTAGCGCAGGTGGTTTTGGCAGCTACGGTTCGCGGGCGAGTACGTCATCGTATAGCTCGCGCGGTGCTGCGAGTAGATCTGCAAGCAGCGGATTCTCACGTTCGGGAGGTGGTGGTGGCATGTCGCGTGGAGGCGGTGGCGGTCGTCGACGGTAGTTGTTAAGGGCGGGCTTATTGATTGTTACGAAAATTTATTACAATGACAGGATTCGATATGAAGTTTCGGGCTCGATTCTTAAAGTACGTGAAAGTCTTGGCGATCATGGGTGTAATGACCGGTTGTTCGACATCGTTGGTATCTCAGCGGCAGTTTGACACTCCAGAAGCAGCAACTGCAGCGCTTATATCCGCGGCTAAGGCCGGGAATAATGCTGATTTGGCCGCGATATTTGGAGAGGAAAATTCCGAAATTTATTCGTCGGGAGATGCAATAAGTGATCTCGCTGGACGCAAAAAGTTCGTAGCGCTTTATGCAGAGAAGAATCAGCTTGAGGATGCGCGCGGCGGAGATAGAACGCTCGTGTTGGGAAACATGGACTGGCCGTTCCCGGTGCCGATTGTGAAAAGTAAGTCCGGCAAGTGGTATTTTGAGTCGGAGGAAGGCATAGAGGAGATCGTCAACCGACGGATCGGCAAGAACGAGCTAACCGCAATTGCTGTTAGCAGAACGCTCGCTGAGGCGCAGAAAGAGTATTTCAATCTAGATCCCAATCGAGACGGGGTTAAAGAGTATGCAAAGAAAATTAGAAGCACTCCCGGTGCTAAGGATGGACTTTTCTGGGCCCGGGGACCCGGGGAAAAGCCAAGTCCGATCGGGCCATTGATAGCGACCGCAGTCGATGATGGGTATAACATTCATGGCGGGACTTCTCCTTATCATGGGTATTTGTTCCGTATATTGACGGAGAAGAACGGCAAAAGCCTACTATCATCCAACGGACAATTAACTAAGGGATTCGCCGTAATCGCCTACCCAGCCGGGTGGGGCGTCTCTGGGATAATGAGTTTTCTTGTTAGCGAGGATGGAGTGGTGCTGCAGCGGGATCTCGGAGAGGACACCGGAAAGATCGCGCCCAACATAATTTCCTACTCGCCTGGATTGAGCTGGCAAAGAGTTGAGGAATGACTGATTTCTAGTCACTCAGCGCCGAGAGCGGTTAGGACTAGCTGGTAGCGCGTGGTATTTTGTTTTGGGCCATAAAAAAACGATAGTCTGCGCAAGCCACAAAGGCAAAACGCAAACTATCGGTTGATTTCTTTTAGGTAAAACTAAGATTAGTTGATACCGCAGCGTGATTTGATCTCGTCGATCTTAGCTGCCAACGCGTCGTTATACGATCCGCTCGCTACTTTTACGCGATCGTTGTAATCGCCGGATAGAAGTCCAACTACGGCAGCTACTGGCATTACCGCCCGTACGCCCGATAGAATTTGCCTGCCAGTCGATGCTCGCTCTGACTCAAGAATAGCGATGTCGCTTTGTGCGGTTCGGCAGTTAACTGGACGCGCTAACTCAGCCTTTGTCTCGTCGGAGATCGAAGGCATAGGTGACGAGTTCTTCTGACTGGAACATCCACCCAACAACACGGCAACGAGGCCCAGCGATAAAATTACAGCAATTTTATTCATATTTTCTCCAATTGGTTATTATCGAACATTAAAATGCATTAGCCAGCGCAAATAGAAGTTATGCAACGCCGTCTAACTCATCGCTGTGTTAAACGCCGAGATCCCGTTTGCAGTCTTGGTGGCATTTGGGCCAAGACGTGCGCGGAATATAGCCCCGTCAAATGTTACAAGCAAATCAGAGCAATTATAGAAAGATTGGTTCGTATCGGGGCTTTTAATAGGGGACGTACGCTGGGTTCCAACAGAGTTGAATTGGCGAATGTCGACAACGTGATGATTGTATCGCTTCGTCGTCCTATGGATTCGTGCCGCTCAGCTTATTGTGAGGTTCTTTATCCTCAGATTCGATCATTTTAAACCTGACGTTGATATCCTCAACTTCCCTTGGATTTGCACTATTATGATGTGCTCCATTAACAATCGAAAGAATATCCCGCCCAATTGCGCCGATCAGTGGTCGCATCCGTGATTGCTCGGTAAGTTCCAATGAGTCGAATAGAATCAACGCCGCACCGAAATAATCCCGCGTGTAATACTCATCACCATATGAGGCAGAGCTGACGGTGCGATAAAGATACGTGAGTACCTCGTTGGCAGTTGATGACGAGAGTGAATTCTCTAGCTTCTCAATCGAGGTGATATGTTTTTGCAAGGCGTCGAATCGTTTGGCTTCGGCCGGATGAGTTCGTTTGACAGCAGCTAATAAATCGGAAAATTCTTTGTCAGTAAAAAGCTCTCCCCTTTGAGCCCAGGTTCTGGCTTCGTGGAGCTCCATCATCGTCTCTTTCCACGATGAGTCATTCAGCAATAGACGGACACGATCCAGCGATTCACGATAGTTTAGTCTGTAAATCTCTCTATTCGTTTTAAATCCGAAATCGGTAACGAGAATATCGAAGCAGCGAAACAGCTCGGCGCGTGAGGGGTCTTGCTGAATCGCTGATTTGAGAGCGTCGAAAAGTTCACGCCCAATTCGAAGCGTTTCCTCGCGCTCTGGAGTCGCTACGATCTGTCGGGCTTTGAGGATTTCCACGCTCGAAGCGAAGCTCATTAATGCAGATTCCGAATCGTTGCGGATCAGCGCGTCTCGTGTGCGTCTGAGCTCTTCTCGCAAATGATCGACAGACCCTGAAAAGCGCTGGGTTCTCGGATTATCAGTGGGCGCCAGCCATTTATCGCCGCTCGGAACAGCTTGTTGCGTTGAATTTAAACCGTGACGTCCGACGAAAAATCCTACCGCCAGAGAGGCAGCTACGGCGGC
>JBGSNS010000279.1:0-17802 GCA_041739515.1 Bdellovibrionota bacterium | reverse complement strand
AACCCTTTGCCAGCTTCGCCGAGAACATTTTCTGCAGGGACCTGAACATTATCGAAACGTACAGTAGTGGTAGCTGAGGCACGGATTCCCATCTTGTCCTCTTTCGGACCTGACGAAACACCAGAGAATGCGCGCTCGACTATGAAACCGGTAAGTTGTCCATCTTGACCAGCAGTTCGTGCGAAAACGGTGAACACATCCGCGAACGCGCCATTGGTAATCCATATTTTCTCACCCGTCAGGGAGTAGCTACCATCAGCGTTTTTAGTCGCCGTGGTTTTAATCGAAGCAGCGTCCGATCCGGAGCTGGGTTCGGTAAGGCAGAACGCTGCGATGTACTCACCCGTAGCAAGCTTGGGAAGATAACGCGCCCGCTGATCCTCGTTACCAAATAGCAAAATCCCCTTCATCCCAATCGACGAATGGGCTCCGATGGTAAGCGAAGTTGAGGCATCGTGACGGCTCGACTGTTGGAGCGCTCGCGAATAACCAACGTTTGATAATCCGATTCCTCCCTCTTGCTCAGGAATGATTAGACCGAAAAGCCCGAGCTCCTTCAGCGCTTTGATGTATTCCTTCGGCTGCGCCCCTTCACGGTCAAAGGTGCGGTACTCCTCGGCTTTATCGCCCATGAATCGATCGATCGAATCCAATACCATTGTGACGGTCTCTCGCTCTTGGGCTGGATACGGAGGAAACGGGAACACCGCTGGCTCGTGGATATTACCGCTGTAAAGCCCCTTAGCAACGCTTATAACTTGGCTAAACTCGTTGGAGAACTGCGACGCGGTTTTCGTTGTATTCATATAAATCAGTTGCCCTTTCCCGTTCGGTTCTAGCATCTAATCCATGACTGCGGCAGAAGCTGTTTTATCGGCGCAATTAGCAGCTTGCAGCAAGTCGATCCTCGAAGGAAAACAGTACCTAATGATACGAAATCGAACTGCGGTTAAGACTCTCGCACTAGCTTTGTTGGCTGCATGGCCTACAACTTTGGTGCTCGCGTTACCACTGAATACTCCGCTAGTCCCAGCTCCGATGGTAATCGCAGCCCCGGACTGCGAAGGTGCAGTTATCTCGTCGATTACGATCAATGTGACCGACATTTTTGATGATACGACTCAAGGGGCTTTTTATAGTCAAGCTAACAGCTTAAAGAAAAACACCGAACCTGAGGTAATCAAAGCGGAACTAATTATCTCGGAGGGCGAAGAATTTACCGATTTCGCTGCATCGGAGAGTGCACGTAATCTTCGACACCTTGGCTACTTAAGCAACGTTTTAATCGAGGCTAAGAAAGATGCCGCCCCGAGCGATACCTGCGCTGTAACAGTAAATGTTCAAGATACTTGGACGTTTATTCCAACCTTCGGTTACTCAAGTGGTACGGGACAAAAAACAGTGAGTGCGGGGTTATCAGAATCCAATCTTCTCGGACGCGGGAAGCGAGCAGAGTTGCTATTTAGAGATGAGGACAATCGCTCAAGTGTCGAAGCTGTATACGAGGACCCGCGTGTGTTTAACGGAGCGCATCGGTTCCTAGGCGCAGTTTTCTCGCGTGAAGACGGAAATCGAGAGGTCTTTCAGTACGGTCTGCCGTATCGCACATTACTTGATCTAGAAAGCTGGACTTCGTCAATCGATACAGCAGATACGCTCGGTCGGCTTTGGAAAGACGGAGAGGAAGACTATCTTTTCGGTCAACAACGCGCGGACCTTGAACTCTCTTATTCTTATGCCCTTAAACGAACTCCCGATCGAATAAAACGAGCAGGTCTCGGATGGCGTTACATCGAAGATTCATTTCGACAGGCTACTGCCTCTGACTACGAGGACCTTGATCTCGATCCTGATGAGGTAAGCAACGATCCTGCACGATTGGCTGATAATCGGAGATTCTCCGGACCTGAGTTCACCTATCAAGTAATCGAACCTGATTTTATGAGCGCTCAGTTCGTCGACCGCTTCGAGCGGGTTCAAGATTTCAACCTCGGGCGGGAATACCTTACGAGTCTGATGCTCGCTCCGAGTTTCACAGGCTCGCGAAATTCCACGTTACTGGGCAACGGGAACATCTCTCAGGGACATCGCTTCGGCGACGCTAGTTTCGGACGGGGAGAGGTTGGTGTGGCGTCGCGATACGCATCCGGCGAATTTGCAAACACACTGGCTCGAACCCAGCTTTTCGGCGCGCATGGATTTGAACCCAGATTCATTAAGGAGCGGCCATTCGGATCTCATGCTTTTGTAGGACGGCTCGTGCTTGAATACGGCGATAGGCTCGACGAAGATCGTCAGCTTTTGGTCGGTAGTGATAATTCTCTGCGTGGTTACGCCGAGAAGAGCTTCGGTGGAGATAAACGTTTCGTACTAAACCTTGAAGACCGAATTACGATTGCTTCTAACATTGCTCAGTTGGTTACAGTTGGTGCGGCGGCGTTTGTCGATGTGGGTGGAGCATCATACAATTCCTTGAGTACCCTCTTCGGAGACCAACTATACAGCGATATCGGAGTCGGGTTGCGATTTGCATTTCCCAGATCTTCCGGTGGACGGGTCTTCAGAATCGACTTAGCGTTCCCGATGCGCGATGGCCCGGACGGCAGTAACCGTTGGGAACCTCGGTTGTTATTCTCAGGCGGTCAGCTATTTGATGGATTGCTACGCAGCGAACGAGTTGGCGCTGAGAAGACCAACGTAGAAGTCGGCGTAGAGCGGTAATTGCTGGGCCCACATGGAGCGAGGGACCGATGAACCCTTGGACCGCGGACCGCTTGGTCCGCTTGATTGAATTCCATTATGCGATCGTGCGGACCGGCGGTCCGCGGTCCAAGGAGTCCAAGGAATCCGGGAGTCCCGGGGTTACCGCAGTGTACTGACTCGCCCATCGGCGTTAACAATCATTGCGGGAATTTTGCTATCTTTTAGGAATCGCTCTCCGAGTTTAGCCCCCTTCAGCATCGTAATCGTGGCTAGGGTTCCGGCGACCAAGCACGACTCAGCGTATACGCTAACTGATTGAAGCTCGGAGACGGGCCAGCCAGTTTTAGGATTAAGAATATGACAGTATCGCTTACCATCGAGTTCGAAGAACCGTTCGTAGTCGCCACTAGTTGCGAGTGCGCCTGAATTGATCGGCAAAAACGCAAGGACTCCGCCGGCTTTTCGCGGATGCGCCACGCCAATACTCCAAGCTCTCCCGTCCGGTCGCTTACCAAAGACCCGGACATCACCACCAAGGTTCACCAAGCCGGAGGCCTCCGAATATTTCATTCCAATTCCGACCGCCCGATCGACTGCGTACTCCTTCCCAATTCCGCCGAAGTCGATTTGCATACCGGGGAGCGAAAGAGTCAGGCTAGGCTTAGACCATTTTATCTTTCGCCATCCCACCAATTCTAATAATTCAGTTAACTGACTTGTCGATGGAACTTGCTTGCTTTTAAAATCCCACGCCAGGCGCAGAACTCCGGAGGTGACATCAAAAAGTCCGTCACTTTGCAAAAACGCCGCATTGGCATAATCCAATAGAGCAGCAGTTTCATCATCTACATTTATTGCTGAACCCGAACCTGCGCTCGCATTGATTCTGCTGACTACGCTATCTGGTAAGTAGCGTGAATATTTCTGCTCAACTCGTTTTACCTCAGCGATTATTTCGGTAGCGATACTCTCTGCGTGCTCGGGAGACGATGCAAAGATTTGCACCTCACAATTGGAGGCCATTGCATGAAACGGGAATTTTACTGGAACAAGCAACGTACTCATCTCTCCGATTATAGAGTTCCCTGGTATCTACGGCCCTTCTGATTAACAAAAAAACTTGGGACTGAAACCGACTCTGGGACCGCGGATCGCCGGTCCGCACGATCGACTTCTATCCTTCGATCAAGCGGACCAGCGGTCCTCGATACTCAATTGAACTAAAATCTCTTCGCTATTCCTACACTAAAGAACGGCGCATAAAAACGCCGCACTCCGGCTGAGCCGTTACCACCCAGCACCCAGCCTGGGCGTTGTTCAAGATAGTCCCCGGTAACGTTAACAGAGAACCCCTCTCCCAAATCTCGTTCAACCTTCATTCCAACAGTAACTCCGCCAAACGACCCTAATCGCCCGTCTGTGGAATAGAACGACTCTCCAACATTCTCCGGTGGGAACGTAGTGCTGAAAAAATTCGCCTGATGCTGGGAATAGTAACGAACACGAGGGCGCACCATCCACTTCTCACCGATCGGCTTATAGAACGCCACTTCCATCGTATGTGACGTGATACCGAAGGAATCATGCGCCAATCGGTAATCGGTGTGTAGTGAACCATTAAGTGATTCAATGAATCGATTGTATCGAGTAAGCCACGCAAACGAATCACGCGATCGCGGACGATTGTCTAATATCTTGTACGGATCAGACATGTATCCGTCTGCGTTATCGTATGTAAGATTTGATTGTACTATCGCTACGGGGCTGACGACCTGCGTAACGCCGACTAAGTACCGCCCTGTGCGCCTTGTTTCATCGATCAATTCATTGTTCGTGCAAGCGATCTGATCTGAGTCAAACGCATACGACGCAGCGAACGTCGTATTCATATCCGAAGTCCATGTTTTAGCTTCTAGCAGCCCACTATGCGAACGGTAATCATCTTCTATTGAGCCAGCGTATCCAGCACCTAGACTGAAGCGCTCGAAATAATGGGTTACTTTGAAATCTCCAGCACTTCGACGATCTTCAATGCCGGTACCCGATGCTCCGCTTAACGTGTCTAAATAGTGCGGAGACGCGCCAGAGACGGAATCTATCATTCCGCTTACTTCAATTTCAGTCGAGTCCCCGATCGGAGTTCTCGCCCAAAACATCGGGGAGTCAACGTCGATGCGATCCTGCCTGCCGTCTACCCCGTTGTTTTGATAGTCTCTATACGTTGCCCACTGAAACCTAACCTCAGCGGGAGCGGGAGAGGACTGCGCTGATACAATTGCAGGAATTCCCAATCCAGGAATCGCTAATGCGGCCGACATCAGCCCAGCAATAGAGCGGCGCTTTACCCGTGCTCGGTATGCAGCTCGCTTTAACGCCTTCTTCATGGAGGCATTTAGCGTTTCAGCGCTAGTTGCAGCCACAGCCACCTCCACCTACTCCGTATCCCCCGGAAGTTGCTTCCTTGGAGAAATAAATATGCTGCTTTGTTTTTGCCTCTAGCGGATCAGGCTCAAACGCCATGTGCCCCAAAGCGAGCTTCTCCTTTTGCCAAGGCGAAACCTGAACGCAGCCAGTTAGTAAAGCGAAGATCGTCAATAGCAAGGCTCTCGATATATTGTTTCGCATAGGGCTGACTCCTCTATTTCTATTTTCTGATCAATTCTTTTCGTAGTTCGCTTTCAATTACTTCGTCAGCTTGTCCGGAAAACCCCTTAAATACTGCCCGCACAACCCCAGCTCTATCTACTAAGTACGAGCTAGGCATCCCAGGTAATGAATACTGACTAGCGATCTCTCCATCCGGATCAGCGACCACTAGAAAAGTTGCAGCTGATTCCTTTAGCAATTTAAGCGCAGGGTCTCGGTTAGAATCGAGATTGACTGTTATCACAACTAGACCTTCGGTTTGGTATCGCTGGTGTAGCGTCTCCATCCACGGCAACGTTTTGCGGCACGGAACGCACCATGAAGCCCAGAAATCTAAATAGACTATCTTTCCCCTATATGCGCTCAGGGAAACTTCTTCATTCTGAAACGAGCGAGCGTTAAAATCTGGAGCGCTTTCACCAATCTCGATCGCGAAAGCAGGCGATGGCGTCGCACAAGGCAGCAGCAACGCGCTGATAACTAGAAAAAACTGTAGAAATTTAGACCCAGCCGGCGACATACCTAGAGTTAGATGCCAGCTACGCTAAGTCGACTAGAACAATACACGCCTAACCCCAAAACATGGGTTTAGGACTCGCCCTGCACGCTTAAAATCAGCTGCCCAATCGTTTTCATCAACGCCCCACGCGGGACTACGTGAGCTGCTCCCTGCGATTGCGCCCAGGCCATTTTCGCCTCCTCTACGTGCGGGGCGTAGCAGACCACGAGCGCCTTACTCGCAATCAGCTTGGGCAATACTGTTTCCACTAGTTCCGGCTCAGAACTCGACTTAGCAGCTAAATTGATGATCCAGAGCGTTTCATTAAGATCGCCGGCTGAAGCCGCCAACTGCTGATCAACATCCGCGGAGCTCCGAAAAGAACGATACTCAAGCCCGCTAGCAGCTACCCCTTGTTGAATCTGCGAACCAAAGACCAAATCGCTAATAACACCGTGTACGTTTCTGATCATGGGGACCTTTACGTTAGATTATCCTACCCTAGATTATACTGCGCTGCTTTCTGAATCAGACTCGAACGGGAAATTCCTAACTGCCTAGCAGCCTCACTCTTATTGCCTTGCAATCTCAATAAAGTTTCAGAAATCATCTGCTTCTCAAGCGCTGCGACTGCGGAAGGTAGATCCACACTGCTAGCTCCGGACGCGTTATCAATTTTAATCCCACTTCCCTTAAGCACTCGCTCCTCGATCAAATCAGCGGCGATCTCAGTCTCATCCCCCGCCATAATGACCAGCCGCTCAATTTCGTTTTGAAGTTCCCGAATATTTCCTGGCCACGGATACTCGGATAGCTTTTCAACGGCTGCTGCCGAAATCGCCTTCAACGGTTGGCCGGTGCGTTCTGCTATTTTAGTTAAGAAAAATGAAACTAACGCCGGAACATCCGCAAGCCGCTCACGAAGCGGTTTCATTGGTATTCGCATTACGTTAATTCGATAAAAAAGATCTGACCTGAAATTTCCCGTTTCTATCTCTTTTTCGAGATCGCGATTGGTGGCGCAGACTACGCGAACCTTCACTTTCTTCGCCTTCACACCTCCGACAGGCGTTACAAGCCCATCCTGAAGAACTCGCAGAAGCTTCGCTTGAAGCCCCGGCTTCATCTCTCCGATCTCGTCAAGAAAAAGGGTCCCTGAATCTGCTAACTCGAATAATCCGGCACGGTCTTTTAGTGCGCCGGTAAACGCACCTTTTACATGTCCAAAAAGTTCTGATTCAAGCAGCGATTCACTCAATGCTGCGCAATTTTGCGCCACGAATGGTGCCGTTTTTCTCGAGGAAGAATAGTGTAACGCCGCAGCCACTAACTCTTTGCCAGTACCGGATTCCCCCGTTATTAATACGGGGACATCAGCGTTGGCGGCTTTGGAGATTAGGTCTTTAACGGTTGAAATAGCCGAAGAGCTGCCGATCATCGCGTTCAAAGATCCCGCGACTGGATGCTCGCTTCGTTCCTGAAGAGCGTTACTTACGGCATGCGCTGAACGGAGCTGTTCGTACAGGCCACGTATACGGAGGCCTGATGCAACCCGTGAAAGCAGCTCATCTTTGTCGTAGGGCTTAACGATATAGTCATCAGCACCGCCAGCAAATCCGCGCTGTAAATCAGCGAGTTCACCTAGCGCCGTGATCAAGAAAACAGGGGTGTAGCGAAGTCTGTCGTCGCCCTTAAACGCTTCCGCTACCTGGATTCCGGATATTCCGGGCATCTGAACGTCAAGAAGCGCTAGGTCAAATTCTAATGAATGCGCCGCATCGATCGCCTTCTTCCCGTTCTCCACTGCGGTTACTTGATACCCAACACCGGACAAGAGCTCGCCTAAGACGAAGCGGGCGTCCGCATCGTCATCGGCGATAAGGATATGTCCTAGATCACTTCCGCTCATATTCGCAGAATCCGACAATATTCAGAGACAGACCATCCCTTTCGAGCACCAGACCATTCAATCTTCAGGGACTATCCCTTCATCATTTCGAGGAACTCTTTGTTCGACTTCGTTCCGTCCATCTTGCTCAGTAACCACTCCATCGCCTCAACGGTGTTCAGCGGGTTGATGACTTTTCTGAGTAACCACATCTTCTGAAGCACATTATTCTCAAGGAGTAACTCTTCACGACGGGTACCGGATTTATTGATATCGATCGCTGGGAAAACCCTGCGCTCAACTAATTTTCTATCGAGCCAGACTTCCATGTTGCCGGTACCTTTGAACTCTTCAAAGATAACTTCATCCATTCGAGAACCGGTGTCGACCAACGCGGTACCTAATATGGTAAGCGATCCACCCTCTTCAACGTTACGTGCGGCGGCGAAGAATCGTCGCGGTTTATGCAATGCGTTAGCATCTACTCCTCCGGAGAGGATCTTCCCGCTCGACGGAACGACCGTGTTGTAGGCACGAGCCAAACGGGTAATAGAGTCGAGCAGAATTACGACGTCCTGCTTATGCTCAACGAGCCGTTTAGCTTTCTCAATCACCATCTCGGCGACCTGAACGTGACGCTGCGCAGGTTCATCAAAAGTTGAGCTAACGACTTCCCCGTTTACGGAACGGGACATATCGGTAACTTCTTCCGGACGCTCATCGATCAAAAGCACGATAAGCTTTACGTCTGGATGATTCTCAGTAATGGCGTTCGCAAGTTGCTGCATCAACACGGTCTTACCGGTGCGTGGCGGAGCTACAATTAGACCGCGCTGCCCTTTACCGATTGGACAAAAGAGATCCATGATTCGCGGCGACAGCCCGCCCTTCTTTGAATCGAGTTTAAATTTCTTGTCCGGATGTACGGCGGTAAGGTTATCGAAATGAATTCTGGTTTTAAGCGCCTCAGGTGGCTGACCGTTAACGGAATTCAACTTTAGAAGCGCGAAGTATCGCTCCCCTTCCTTCTCACGCGGGGGGCGAATCTGGCCTTCAATGGTGTCACCAGTCTTTAAACCGAACCGACGAATCTGAGCTGGAGAGACGTAAATATCGTCGGAACCAGGGAGATAATTGTAATCAGGCGCTCTTAGGAATCCGAAACCATCCGGCAACGACTCCAAAACACCCTCAGCAATGACGGTTCCGTTCTGTTCTGACTGTGAAGCAAGAATTGCGAAGATTAACTCCTGCTTCCGCATGTTGCTCGCGCCCTCAACGTCGAGCTCGGAAGCCTTCTTCATTAACTCTTCGTTTTTTAGGTGCTTTAGGTCGTTAAGATTTATTTGTGCAGTTTCGGCCATACGGTCTCTGTGGTGTTTACCTTGTAATGTTTATTTCGATTTAATTTAAATCGCGTGATGCGATCAATTTTTTAAGTAATTAATTATCTTAAGATACCCGATTAATAAGACACCCGGCTAAGAAGAGCTTTTCTGAATCCAGGATTTCAATATTCGGAACGCTGCTTGTCGCAGCCAAGGGAGCAGACCACTTCTTGCAGACTTCGTCAATTGGTCGTGCATTCCCCTCAAAGAAGATATTTTCTCGCGTCCAAAGCCCAGTCAACACGGCGAATTTCAACTACAATTTCTGGCTTATAGGCCCTGCGTCGAGTCAGGCTTTGCACGCTCCGCGATGCTCTTGGCAGCCACCTCCCGTACGTAATCCGGCTCCAATGTGGCGAGATCATGGCTCGGCGAAAAGCTCTCCCGCTGCGCCAAAAACACCTGCAGAATTCCTGCGGCGAGCCCATGGGCGATTGTAAGATTCGGAAACTCAACGATCGGAGCCAGGCCGAGCGCGGTAGTGACAACTGACGGCGAAATGTTCGCACTGGATCTTAGCACGGATTTAGTCTTATCCGGATTTCTCCGATCGCAAGTCGACTCGAACACCAATCCCTTTCCCGCTGGAGCTAAGACCGTGGTCGCCCCCGCCCCGAGGGCAGATGCAACGAGATACACCGGCAACTTAGACTTTAGTGCAAGCCCTTGAACGAGGGCGAAACCGATTCGCAGTCCGGTAAAAGATCCGGGACCTTTACCGAGCACGATGCCGGAAATTTTATCGAATTCGAATTTGGCTTCCCGAAGAACTTCTTTGATCAAAAGATCAAGCTCCTCGGAATGACTCTGATCGGAGCTGCCATCGCGCTGCGCTACGATGCTGAAGTCGTCGGATAATGCGACTGATGCAAAAGAGCCTGATGTGTCGATCGCTAGGAGCATGCAACGGATTATTCACCACAAAGAACACAAAGACCACAAAGGCATTGTAAAAGGCCTTGTAGGTGATTGGCTACGATCAGGGTTTATTTGGTATTTTTAGATCTAGTGCCCAAATCCCAGAAGTCTTCCGATATCGTTACTAATCGCAAATACCATCAAGCTTAAAAGCGCGACCATTCCGGTACGCGCCAGAATTCCTGATGCTCGTTCTCCAAGCGGAGCACCGCGCACCGCTTCTACCGCAAGCAATAGTAAATGCCCGCCATCTAGTACCGGAATCGGCAAGAGGTTTAAGACCGCAAGCGAAATCGATAGAAACACCATAAACTCTAGCAGATCAGCAAAGCCGCGATCCGCACTCTTCATGGACTCTCCGATTATAAAAATCGGGCCACTTATATTCTTCGAGCTAACCGCACCGGAAAGAAGCCCATAGATTCCCTTTAATGACATCGCCGCGACGTTAATCGGGTGAATGATCCCGATCCACACCGCCTCAAGCGGTCCGATCTCGACTCGCTTCATCGCCACGGTAACTCCCACCTTAACCCCCCGAGGGCCATCGCCGCCCTCCATAAATACCATTTCAGGACTATCCGGCTGAGCTTTAAGAGTTAAATCAAAGATTTTTACCTCACCGCTTGTGTCTTTACGCTGAATTTTTAGCTGAAGAGGACGCCCCTCCGAAGCGATAATCGTCTTCGAAAGCTCGATCCATTTTTCAATCACATTTCCATCGATCGCAAGAATTCTATCACCAGGCTTTAACCCCGCTTTCTCCGCTGGATAGCCGGGAATTAGATTACCAACAACCGGTTCATCGGTAGGTTCGGTAATTCCAAAAGTTAACAGTACGCCGATCGAAATAATTACCGCGGAAGCAAAATTGAAAAATGGTCCTGCAAAAATCACAGCGGCGCGCTGCGCCACCGTTTTGTTGGCAAACCAACGGGTTTTATCATTCAGTGCCGGATGTAATTTCTCTGGCTCGGGAGCATCGTTCGAGCCTGAACTGCCATCAGCCTTCTCCCCGCGTCCAAGGTCCTCTATTGGGCCAGAGATATCCTCGCCCACCATTCGAACGAACCCGCCAAGCGGTATCGCACGCAACGAGTATTTTGTTTCGCCGTAGGTTTTAGTAAAAACCACCGGACCAAATCCTATCGCAAATTCAATAACACCTACGTTGCACCACTTAGCAACGATAAAGTGTCCAAATTCGTGAATGGCGATAACTAACGCTAAAAATCCGATCGTAAGAAGAAAGCTCATTAAATTTCCTAATCTAAATCCTTTAAGTCCCGAGTATCGCCGATCATGTAATCGAGCGCACCTGCTCAATCAAGTCCTCGACGGATTCAGTAGACTCTATCGGCGCGGACGGTATTAGACTCAACGCCTTAGCGATAAACTGCACGATTTCAGGATACGACAGCGTCTCAGCGCAGAAACGCTCAACTGCGACCTCATTTGCAAGCGAATATAAACACGTCCCAAAAACCCCTAGACTCAAAGCCCGCGCAGCCAACGGAATCGCTGGGAAGCGCTCCGCATCCAATGGCAGAAATGAAAGTTGCCCAAGACGCGCAAGATCAAGCGGTTTAACAAGCCCAGGAATGCGGTCCCCGACCCCCATAGCAAATCCAATCGGAAGCTTCATATCCGGGTAAGAAAGGTTTGCAAGCGTCGCTCCATCCTGCAAAGAAACGCAGGCATGCACGATACTTTGGGGATGAACTACGATTTCAACTTTAGAGATTCCAAAAAGATACACTGCCTCAAACCACTCAAGCGCCTTATTCACTAAGGTGCTCGAATCGATCGATATCTTTGCGCCCATATTCCATTTTGGGTGCCGAATCGCTTCAGCGGGAGTTATGGAAGCAAACGTGGAAATATCTCGCTCCAAAAACGGCCCGCCTGAGGCCGTCAATGTTAGCGATTGAACATGCGTAATATCCGTCACACCTAGAAGCAGCTGGGCAAGACTTGAGTGCTCACTATCGACCGGTATCAAAGTGCCTGATTTAATCTTTGCGAGAATACTCGCACCGCAAACGATCGATTCCTTATTTGCAAGCGCAACAACGGCATCGTTTTGTAACGCAGTGATAGTGGATTTTAAGCCTGCAACACCGCTAATCGCTGCGACCACAAGTTTTCCGGCCTGTGCCGCCATAATCGATCCTGCAGTTCCCAATTCGATCTGTAGCCTCGGAAATTGATTGCGAAGTTGAGTAGCAACTGCAGCGCTCTCGACGCTCACCAATTCAGGCTTAAACTCAAGGATCTGCTCTATAAGCCCCGGAATATTGGAGCCAGCTGCACAAAGCGCTACGATCTTAAAACGGCCCGGATGCGCCCGAGCGATATCTAAAGCGTATTTGCCGATCGATCCGGTGGAACCCAAAATAGAAGTGCTAATCGGGTTTGTCGTATCAATGTGCGTTAAGGCATCCTTCCACTTCCATGGGTTACATAGTGGAGTAAGTGAGGTGGGGGCGGATATCAGGTTCGATGATGACATGCCCTACCCCAATAATATAAACGGAAATACAGCAGCTGCCGCAAGCAATCCATCGATTCGATCCCACGCTCCACCATGCCCCGGCAGCAATGCCCCGGAGTCCTTGACCCCAACAATGCGCTTAACCAGAGATTCTAATAGATCGCCGCTTTGCGCAGCGACGGTAATGCAAAATGCCGCGGTAAAAGAGTGCAGTGCTACGATCTTCACTCCAAGCAGCCCGGCTACTAGCGGACCCGCCATTACTGCCAGGCCTGTCGCTCCTAACGCGCCTACAACAGTCTTTCCAGGAGAGATTATCGGGGAAAGTTTAGTACCGCCGAAAATATTACCAAAAACATATCCACCGATATCAGTCACGATAACCAACGATAGCAGCCAAATAGACATGCTCTGATTGTGCGTCGCGTCTTCCACTACCCTCAAAAGCCCAAGCCCGCCGAGTCCAAAGATGGCTATTCCTATAGTCGCGACCAAAACCACAGTGACCGCACGTTCCAGGCTTACTGCGCGCGCCGCTACCAACAAAACGCCTCCTATTCCCGACACAAAAATAGAAAGTATAACGGCACTCCTTTGGGCCTCCGTTGCGTATCCAATGATGGAGGCTACGCTCACAAGCACGGCCAGCACGGCTAACCGGCCAGCTATTCGCTTCAAGAGTATTTGAAATTCGAAAAACGCCGCACCCCAAAGCAGCGCAGCGAAGCAGAATAACAGCTCAGGAGCGGCGCTCGCATACGCTTCAGCCAAGACCAGCGCACCCAAGAGAAAAATGGCAGTAATGGTGCGCGTGATTAATTGCTTCATGTAAATGGTCTCAAACTAAGCACGTCCAGCGAAAAATCTCGAACTCTTCTAAACAGGGTTTCTAAACAGAGTTACTGCGACGCAGTCTGTGCGGCGCTATCGACTCCGTCAACCTGATCATCAGTCAATCCGAATCGCCGCTCCCGTCCAGCAAATTCCGCTAAGCATCGATCAAATTCTGTCCGATCGAAATCAGGCCACAGCACCTTACTGATCACGAGTTCGCTATAGGCTAACTGCCACAAAAGGAAATTAGAGATGCGAGCTTCATCGCTGGTGCGAATGAGGAGATCCGGATCCGGAACTTCCGGTGCATACAGGAACGTTCTAAAGAGATTCTCATCGAGCTTCTCTGGAGTGGTAGCCCCATCGCGAACTGCACACGAAAACTTGCGGCATGCATTAAGAATCTCTTCTCGTCCACCGTACGAAACCGCCAACACCAAATCCATCTTCGTAAAATGTTGTGTTGCAGTGGTGACTTCGTTCACAACCTTAAGTGTAGATTTAGGAAGTTTTGATAGGTCACCTATAACACGTAAACGAATCTCGTTGCGTGTCATTAACTCAAGCTCACTTTTGAGGTGATGCTCAAACAGCTTCATTAGGAATTCGACTTCCAGGGCCGGTCTATTCCAATTCTCAGTTGAAAAACTAAAGAGCGTTAAATAACGCACTCCGCGTCTGCGACACTCTTCAACCAGCATTCGCACAGACCTTGCACCAGCGGCATGACCTTCGCTTCGCACCAGCCCACGACTAGTCGCCCATCGACCATTCCCGTCCATGATGACGGCAATATGCTTAGGTATCACTGTTAAAATGTTAGCGGTTGGATCAACCACAAATTACCCGTTTCCCATTCTTCTTCTAAGTACCTATTCTTCTTCTAAGTAGTGGCCTCAGACAAAGCGCGATCCTACATCAATCAATGATTACTTATCGAGAATCTCTTTCTCTTTAGCGCTCACGACGACGTCAGTCTCAGCTACGAATTTATCCGTAATTTTTTGGGCTTCATCCGTCTGTTTACGTGCATCGTCTTGAGAGATCTTTTTATCCTTCTCATCTTTCTTGATTAAATCATTAGCATCTTTGCGATGAGCGCGGATCGCGATCTTTGCGTCCTCTCCGAGTTGATGAAGCTTTTTCACCATCTCTTTTCGACGTTCTTCATTAAGGGTCGGCACCGCCAACCGCAAAAGATTCCCATCTCGCATCGGATTTAGGCCGAGCTCTGCCTTTTGGATCGCTTTCTCAACGGCCTCCACGGCCCCAGCATCATACACTTGTACCGTTATCAAGCGGGGCTCGGGAACGTTAATCATACCGAGTTGAATAATCGGAACGAAGCTACCGTAGTATTCTACGCTAACTCCTTCGAGCATTCCCGCATTGGCGCGCCCAGTTCTAAGTCTGCTTGCTTCAACTTTAAGATGCTCGATCGATTTCTTGCACTTCGCCTCAAGATCTCCGTATTTTCCACCTGTCATGCGAACTCCTAAAAAATCTTTGGCTATCCTTCTACGCCTAACCTTCTACAATAGTGCCGATTTGCTCGCCGTTCACGATCTTCAGAAGATTGCCGGCACCGTTGATGTCAAACACTACGATCGGAAGCTTATTCTCCATGCACAGTGATATCGCAGCCGCATCCATTACGGAGATTTGTTTCTGAAGAACCTCTAAGAAACTGACGCGGGAATAACGCTTTGCGTCCTTAAATTCGTTCGGATCTTTATCATAGACCCCATCAACCTTAGTTCCCTTCAATAGCACTTCTGCTCCGATCTCCATCGCACGCAAACTAGCCGCAGTATCGGTCGTAAAGTACGGATTCCCAGTGCCGCAGGCGAAGATCACAACGCGACCCTTCTCTAAGTGTCGCGTCGCTCGACGGCGAATATATGGCTCTGCTATTTGACGCATCTCGATAGCGGAAAGCACTCTGGTGGAGATTCCATTTTTTTCAAGAAAGTTCTGCAAAGCAAGCGCGTTCATCGCAGTGCCTAGCATCCCCATATGGTCTGCTGAAACCCGCTCTAGCCCCTGATCTTTTACATCACGCCAGCGAAAAATGTTGCCGCCGCCGATAACGATCCCAACTTCAACACCGATAGCAACGATACTTTTTATCTCGGCAACCATTTTGCCGAGATACTCTGAGTCGATACCAAACTCTCGATCTCCCGCGAGAATCTCACCGGATAATTTAAGGAGTACTCGATTATACTTTCGAGAAGTTTTAGTGGTAGTTGCTGTTCCCGCGGCACCCATTAACTACTCCTGCGTTTAAGCAGCTCCAGCGATCGTTGCAGCCACTTCCTCAGCGTAGTTTGAGGTCTGCTTCTCGATCCCCTCTCCTACTTCAAAGCGAACAAATCGTCGGATTACCACCTTCTCACCACATTTCACGGATAGGTCTTGAATCAACTGTTCTATCGTCTTCGAGCCAGAGTCATCCCGTACAAACGGTTGCTTCATGAGCACCGTTTCTTCATAGAACTTAGCGAGTTTGCCAGGAAGGATCTTATCCGCATTTGCTTTCTGCTTCTCGTTCAACGTTGCCAACGCGATCGCTTTTTCCCGCTCAATCATTTCGGATGGAACGTCTTCGACATTTGCATACTGTGGCTTCATCGCTGCGATGTGCAATGCAATATCTCTCGCCAATGCTTTGAAATCGTCGCCTCGAGCAACAAAATCTGTTTCGCTGTTCAACTCAACCATCACTGCAACTTGATCGCCTGGGTGCACGTACATCCCAACGCATCCTTCAGCAGCGATCTTTCCGGCGCGCTTACCAACACTCTTAAGACCCTTCTTGCGAAGTACTTCAATCGCCTCCTCAATGTTTCCTTTGGCTTCATTTAGCGCAGCTTTGCAGTCCATCATCCCTGCCCCGGTGCGCTCGCGTAGGTCTTTAACCATTTCTGCCGTTATGACTGACATAATTATAATCTCAAAAATAAGTTAGATTGGGCGCCGCCCGATTATGAGCGACGCCGATAGGATCGCAACGTCCGTTAAGCTGGAGCGACTTCCGCTGGCGCCTCAGTAGTTGCCGCGACTTCTTCAGCCGCCCCCGTGCTACCGGAATCCTTCTTGCCGCTATCGCGCGAGTGAGAATCCCGTCCGCCACCAGATCCACGCCCACCACGTCCACCGCCACGATCGTTACCGCCACGATCGTTACCGAAGCCACGACTCGGTCCACGCTTGCCACGTGGAGTGTTTCCACCACCACCGAATCCACCAGCATGTTGCGCTGAATGATCGTTGGTCTGCAAACGCTTTCCTTCGATTACCGCATCCGCGATCGCCGCGGTTAAAAGACGGCACACCTTAGGCGCATCGTCGTTCGATGGGATCGGGAACGAAATTCTGCTTGGATCTGCGTTCGTATCAACCACTCCGACTACCGGAATATTTAGCTTTCGAGCCTCAGCCACCGCGATCTCTTCTTTTACGAGATCGACGATAAACATGATCTGCGGCAAGCGCTTCATGTCTCGGATACCGCCTAAGCTCTTCTGAAGCTTGTCTAACTCTTTGTAGATTCTAACCCGTTCTTTCTTAACGATCTTAACCTTAGAGCCTTCCGTTTCAGCTGACTTAACGAGCTCTTCTAATTTATTCATGCGCTCAATCGCTGCACGGATAGTTGTGAAGTTACTCATCGTCCCACCTAACCAACGATCAGTGACGAAGTAAGCACCACATCGGGTAGCCTCTTCCTGAATGATCTCTCGGCACTGTTGTTTAGTTCCGACGAACATAATCGCCCCACCCGCTGCAACCGTGTCCACTACGAACTTGCGCGCGCGCCCCCACAGAGCAACTGATGCATCTAGGTTGATAATATGAATTCCGTTTCGATCGCCGAAGATATACGGCGACATGCGTGGGTTCCAACGCTGGGTTTGGTGACCGAAATGAGCACCTGCCTCAAGCAATGTCTTTACCGTCACCTCAGCTCCGCTTAGCACCATCGAGTCCGCAGCCCTCGGCTGTGACAATACTCGCGGCATTTGTTGAGTTGGTGCTGTATAGGAAGCGCCTTGGTTGGCGGCTGAGTAAGCAGCCCCTTCTACTGCTGAAGTTGAAACGGATGTCGGGGTCGCTCCCTCAACGATAGTTACCGATTTTTTTCCGCCAGACTTTGTTTCTGTATTTTTTTGTTCCGTCATCGTTCCTGTCTTAGTTATTCCTCCCCAGAGCTGACAAAACGAGGAGATACCCGGAATGGGCATCCCTGTTCCACCAAGACTAATTCCCTGGGTGTGTAGTTAAATGCGGGGAGGAGCCTAACATAGGAGCAAGGAGGTATCAAATTTAGCCAGGTAGTAATAGCTTATCGTATCGAACAGTTAGCTCTTCTAAGCGGGCTCTGTCTAACTTACACCCTGCTACTTGGTTTTGAAGCGATACCAACGAG
>JBGSNS010000154.1:0-7276 GCA_041739515.1 Bdellovibrionota bacterium | reverse complement strand
GGTGCTCACGATACATCTTCTCAACTTTCGCTCGCGCCCACGGGGTGCGTCTTAGAAATTTTAGGCACGATGAGATACTCAGATCGTGCGAAAAAGATTCAACGCCACGACCACCGGTAGCAGTGAGACATGCCTCCTCATTGGGCCTCGTATTCTCTATACGGAATTCACGCATTTCATGACGTGAAAAGTGAGTCTCTGTGGATATGTGAAAGCGATTGCAACGCTGCCATGCGTAGCTCTCATAATTTCAATGCTACCAAAGTTTTTTTGTTGTTTTATGCTTTTACGCAACCTACTCGCATATCTCATCATTACCGCGAGTGCGTTGACATTTGTATCACCGGTGCATGCTCACAATCCAAGCGAATCTCGATTTGAAGGCCAAGTCATCACCGTTAAAGTTGATAGCTTTAGCGACGGAACGAGCAGATTGGAATATAAGCTCTCTATTTTTAAGCGGGGCAAGCAAACACTAGCGGACCTAAAGTTCGAAGGTGGTAGGACCCCAAAAGCATTTCGCCAGGGAAAAATTAAGAACGGCACAAGAATTTCCTTTAAGGGTATTAAGAAAAAGCAATCAGGTAAAGCTGATCTCTATGTGATCTCGACACACGCTGGCGCGAGAATTAGAATAAATTCCACGGTTGCTCGGATGGCTGCGGTAGCTGGTGGAGCTAACGGACCTTTCCGTCTCGCCGTTGTTCCACTTGTAAATTCCGCAGGCGCTATCAAATGCCCGGTCTCTACAATTCAGAGTTTAGTTTTCAGTACCGTCAACAACGCACTTCTAGAAAGTTCGTATGGCAAACTTTGGCTGGAGGGTGAAGTTTTTGCACCACAAAATGGCCAAACTCATCCGGGCCCATACCTAGATTCGGACGGTCAGCCTTATAATCATTTTTTATATATCTCAGCAGCAACCCCTCCGAACGGGGTCGGAGGCTTCGGAACAATCGGCGGATTCCCAACTAGCGCGACTAGTTTTTATTGCAATTCCTCGATTATACTTCACGAGCTAGGCCACAATCTAGGCTTAGGGCATTCGTCGAGAAACAGCGCTGAATACGGTGACTATTCCTGCCCAATGGGCACAGGAGGATTGGCTCATTTTAATGCACCTCATAAGAATGAGCTCGGATGGATTCCAGATAGTAAAACTCTAGAGGTTGCAAGTAGTGGGACCTTCGACATCGCTCCCGTAACCACAAATCCCGCCACATCACAGCAGCCGTTGATTCTTAAGGTTAAGAAGCCGAATTCGGCGTATGACTACTACTACATATCATATCGAGTACCGGTTGGGTTGGATTCACAACTAAGCCCGACATATTACAATAAACTGAGCGTTCATACTCTGGGTGGTAACTCCTACCTGTTAAGCAATATCGCAACAGGTCAATCATATTCACCGGCGGCCGGATATAATTTCACGCTGGTGAGCAACTCAAGCACAAATGCACGCGTTCAAGTCACCATGCCGAATCGACAATACTTTACTGTCTCAGGAGTAGTTACCTCCAACGGACAACCGTTAGCAGGAGCCACGGTGGCTGCATATAGTATAGGTGCGATTACTACCACGGCAGCGGACGGAAGCTATCAGATCTCTGGGATTCAGCAGGGGCTGTCATTCGGCATTCATGCATTCAAGAGTGGAGAAATATTTTCGCCACCTAGCAAGATTGTTCAGCTCATTTCGGCTAATACGACCGTGAATTTTACGGCCAGTCCGGGAGTCACCTACAACATTAGCGGCACAGTAAGAAACACCGATGGGACTCCGTTGGCAGATGTGAACATCAGAGACATCTATGGCAACCGAGAAGCGACATCAGATGTTAACGGGCGGTATTTCTATGAGGCATTGCCTAGCGGTACGAACTACGGATTGTATCCGTCATTTAGTGGCTACCAAATCTCGCCGGCAACGGGAATTCCTCAATATACGGGCACCATAACTAGCGATCTGGTGGCGGATTATGTAGCAACATCACTTCAACCAGTAACACCGACCGTTACGCCAACAGCAACGTCCACGTCTACCAGCACCGCTACTCCAACTGTAACAAGCACCCCAACGCGTACCGCTACCCCTACTCCGACACCGACTCGTACGGCGACACCGACATGGACACCTACTTTTACAAGCACTGCTACGCCGACCCGTACCAGCACTCCGACGCCTACTTCTACGCGAACACCTACGCCTACTATTGCCAGCACCCCGACGCGCACGGCTACGCCAACCGTCACGAGTACTCCAACGCGTACCAGCACGCCGACTTCGACTCCAACTCGAACACCGACACCAACGGTAACGAGCACTCCTACTTCAACAGCAACCCCAACTGATGCGACTCAACCGAACGAAATGGTCAAAGTATCCCAGTTATGTAGTTTAGATCCGAGTGCCGTTTTAAACTGGAGCGTAGCCAATCCTAACGATTACGAATTAAAGTTCACCTGGAAGTACGGCGCTCAAACTAGCTCAGACGTATTAACCGTAGGGGCAAAGTCATCGGTTTCGTTCTCTACACCACGATTTGGATTTAGCTATCCTCTGTACGTGCGAATAGCCGATCAAGACGACATCGTCATCCCGTTATCAAGCCCTATATCAGAATGCGAAACTCCAACTCCACTTCCAACAAGCACACCTATCGCTACCTTTCCGCCGAACGTTGTACCGACTCCACTACCGCAGGTTACAGTGGCATCTCCTTTCCCGACAAAAATCCCAGAACTATCACCCGATGACCTGCGAAAAATTAAAATTTCGATGAAGGCTCGTGGTTTCATGATTCGACGTGGAACAGAAACTGAATTCAAATTCACAATAGCCACTGACCCAGAGGAGCTCGCAAAATCAAACGACTTAGAGCAACTCTGTGATTTGGAAATTCTGAGCGGGAGAACATCGAGAGAAATAAATAAATCTAGGCCCATCTCGATAATGACACGAACGGATTTGCGGATTACCAAACTCCCGCAAGCCTTCGGTCGAGTTCTTTTCCGTGCCAAATTAAAATGCGGTACTATGGAAACTCAATCCAAGGTTACTTCGGTCAGGTTGCGCTCCCATGGACGAGACAGAAATTCTCTCGATGGCTGGATGAGGACTTTCAATCGACGGCTAAGAGAAGCAACGGTTGCGGATAAAGAGAAACGAGTGGCCGAGTCAACGCACTGATTGATCTTCAATATGTTCCCGATACATTTTCTCAACTTTCGCTCGCGCCCACGGGGTGCGTCTTAGAAATTTTAGGCTCGATGAGATACTCGGGTCATGCGTAAAACAATTAACGCGAATTTCGTTTGCAAGCGTGTCCCAGCCATACGTCTCCTGCAGCTCAGTGACGATCATTTCAAGGGTTTTTCCTTCGAGCGGATCGTTTGATTTTCGTTCCATGCGAACGAGCATAATACATCAAATCGAGCTGTGAATCACATTCAATTAATTCTTCCAAATTCACCTCCTACAAGCTACAAACCATCGGGTCTAGTAGTTGGAGTTCGGCCGTGACGTCACCCTCGTTTGATTCCTCACCTGCCCCGGATGCGGAACTAAGAGTCGTCTCGGTTTCACGTCGCTCCGATGATGGAACATGGCGCTTGTTTGGTTCCGTTAGCCTCCCTTCCCTCGAAGCATTGCGTGCCTCACGAGTTGGAAAGCTCGCGACAATCGTTGATTCGTTCCAACGAGACCACACACTAAGTCACCAGCTTCATTCTGAATTCCTATTTGCGATGATCGAGCTTTTGACGAAGAGTGAATCACTAAAGAACGTCGAGGCCGTTCGTGGGTTCGCAGAAGTCGCAAGACGTTGGGACCAAGAAGAGTTCGACCAGAGCGAGGCGACTCGAGCGTTGGCTACACTAATTCGACACGATCCAAATTCATCAACGCCGCTCCTCGAACAAGCATTAATAAAAGGAACCTTGCGCCAACGGGGCGTTATCTTAGCGGCGCTTCGCATCGCCACAGAGGTAAATGAGCGGATAGCTCATGCTTGTATTCCTTTACTTGATCATCCATCGCTCTACGACGCAGTGGTCGATCTATTGCGACTCGGGAATCCTTGCCTGATGCCACTTGCGGAAGCCGTGACCTCAAAACAGGTTGAAGAATTCGGCAGAAATAGCATCACTCCGAGTACAAGATTTGAATCAACTGGTGAGGCTATCATCACGTGGTGTCGAGCGATCGGAGACTTTAATCTCATAACTCGCGAGCTCTATTCTGGCGATCCGCTATCCCGCGCGGTTGCGATCTCAGGACTTAGCCGTCCCGGAGCGCCGCTTCGAGCTGAGCTTTCCGCGGTTCTCGATGGACTTCAAAGTACATCCCGCATCGTTGTTCGAGAATCACTTAAGACGTTATTCACGCTAGGAAACGATGCTAGGCCGTATGCCCAAGCGATCCATGATGCGACTTTCGCTGATGATGATTATACGTGTGCGATAGGAATTGATTTATTGGTGTCGTTATCCCCAAGCGATCCGCAATTGTTCCAGGCGATTATCGAACGGACCGAACCATACCTCGCTGATGACTATCCTGGAGTCGCTTCGGAGATGGAAAGCGATGAAGCAATAGAGGCCATTGAAGTCTCAGCGGTCCTAGCAAGAACTTTGGTGCGACTTTTAGAAATCAATCGCCACGATTCATTAGAACTACTTTTTGGTTTCTTCTCTCATCCTAGTCCCGAAATTCGGCGTCGATGTTGCGGGGCGCTCGCGATCGCGAACAAATTTACATCGATAGAGAAGTTTCTGGATGTCCTGACGGATGATGTTCCACCGATCGCGACACAAGCACTACTGATCGCAAAACGCTTCGGGGTAGAAATTCTTCCTTGGCTTAATCGCGTGGAACGCCGGATTGTTCGGCAGTCAAGCCATACTTCCAATTCCGTAGAAAGTCAGAATTTGGCGGCTGTGCGCTCTCAGGTAACTGAGCTTAAGCGGTCACTATCCGAGACTTCCGCGCAAGCTTCTTGAGACGACAGTGAATAGACGAAAGTGAATGACTAGTGGCAGGCACGAACTAGTGATTGTCGTTGCCAACGTCTAGGAGAGAAACCGTGCGTCGCTTAAGTGGCTCTCGCCCCGGCTCCGGATCACGCAAGCCAGCTGCAACCAGAATTCGACGCGGACTTAGATTTAAATACGAACAAACCGACCGGAAGCTGAAGATGTAGTCCTCGTCTGGATTTAGAAAATACTCCTTCGCTTTGCGACCAATTTCACCAGGCTTATTCATGTCCAGTAAAGCGTTCTGTAAAACCGCTCGCAGCAGCTCCTTTTCAGGTCGAGAGGTATCGTACGGAAGGTCCTCCTCTTGCGCGATGTAGATTACAGTGTCCTTGCTTGCCATATGCTTTAAAACCCATTTAAACCGTAAAAAACCCTCTAGTTTTAGTATCGACAAACGCCAAGATACCTTGATTACGATGCGCTAAATGGTGGTTCGGTATCGGCTAAGTGGTGGTTAAGTTTCCTAATAACTCGCCCGATATGAGCTATATAGGGAGCTGGATGGATTCGGCTCTGATGTCGCTAATAATAGATTAACCAAACCGCCAAGGAGGGCGTAGATATGGTTACGATTAATCCCCTTAGGGGTGGAATTGGGGCGCTTCCAACGGCTCCTACCCGACAAACTCCGGCCGGAACCGAGCTATCCAAAGCGGTTGTGCTCGAGCGCGATGGTGGGCGAAAAGAAGGTCATCAACACGCCAAAGGCGAGTCCGATGCAGACGATTCGACACCTCAAGAACAGCAAACTAAGGATTATCCCGCGTATAATCCGCACGCTGGGCTTACCCCGGACATCGTCGCTAATCAGCCGTTAGACGTCGTTGCCTAGGCAGCGTCGTTATTGGCCCAAGCTACTAAGTCGATGGCAAAGTGGGTATACTGGCCCGCGATGGCGATAAATGAACCCACCTTAGAGCGAACTCGCGACCGGATGCACACGGTGTTAAAGGGCGTGGTTCCTGAGTTCGAGATCGACTACAAGGCTAACCTTGTTTTTCAGATTAATCAGCTGAAGAAAGAGAAGCGCGCTGTAATCCTCGGTCATAACTACATGGAACCTGCGTTGTTTCAGACCGTTCCTGATATCGTCGGAGATTCGCTTCAGCTATCCGCAGAGGCAGCTAAGAGCGACGCTGATCGAATTGTATTTTGCGGCGTACGCTTTATGGCGGAGACCGCGAAAATCTTAAATCCGAGTAGGATGGTCTTGTTACCAGCGAAAGTTGCTGGTTGTTCCCTTGCTGCGAGCATTACCGCACAAGATGTTCGTAACCTAAAAAAACAATATCCCGGCGTTCCGATCGTAACGTATATCAACACCTATGCTGACGTTAAGGCTGAAGTTGACTATTGCTGTACGTCGAGCAACGCAGCCAGAATCGTAAAATCGATCGCTAGCGATACCATCATTTTCTTGCCGGATGAGTACTTAGGCAAGAACGTGGCGGCGGAAACTGGTAAGACCGTAATCATCCCAAATTTATCAGCGTCGGGTGGAACCACCCCGGCTACCAAGAACTCTTTGGTTGTCTGGCACGGTAAATGTGAGGTTCACGAGCGGTTCACTGTGAAAGATATCGAACTTGCTCGCGCCCAGTACCCCGGCGTTGTTGTTGTGTCGCATCCGGAATGCCATCCAGATGTTGTAGCCGCGTCGGACTATTCTTCGAGCACAACTAAAATGGTCGAGTACGTGCGCAAAAGCACCGCGAAGCATTTCTTAATCCTAACGGAATGCAGCATGGGGGATAATATCATGGCCGAGAATCCTGATAAGGAGATCTTAAGAATCTGCGCGATTCGCTGCCCGCATATGAATGAAATTACGTTAGAGGATACGTTGGCTGCGCTGCAGAACGACCAGTATCAAATCACCGTACCGGAAGATATTCGAGTACGAGCAAAGGCGAGCTTGGAGAGAATGTTGGCAGTGCAGTAACCCTGGGACCGCGAGGCGTTGCCTCGCCGCCTAAACAACCCCTTTGCAGCAGCCGATTTATCCTAAGAACGTATTGCCATAGTGCAGAGCGATAAAGTGCAGAGCGATAAAGGCTGGAAACAAGTACCGCAAAGTTAACGCTAGACTGCGAGACCCCTGGGACCGCAATGGAATGGACTCGCCCTCTTAACGCGAAGCTGTAAAGCTTTGCGTTAAGAGGGTGCAGAAAAACCCTTGATATTTTTTATCTAAGGCGGGTGAGTCCATGAGCGAGATTAAACTAATAGCTATCGA
>JBGSNS010000218.1:0-14262 GCA_041739515.1 Bdellovibrionota bacterium | reverse complement strand
CTTGGAATATCAGCCACAACAGCCGCGGCATGATGGGATACAAAACCCCTAATATAGATCGCGTTGCTCGTGAGGGTGTTGCTTTCACCGATTATTATGGTCAGCAATCTTGCACCGCTGGCCGCGCTGCTTTCATAAACGGCAGCGTGCCCGTGCGCACGGGCATGACCAAAGTAGGCCTACCGGGGGCGAAGGAGGGTTGGCAGAAAACAGATGTTACCATGGCTACCGTCCTGAAGAGTCAGGGATACATGACCGGTCAGTTCGGCAAGAACCATCAGGGAGATCGAGACGAACATTTGCCTACAGTGCACGGTTTCGATGAATTTATCGGCAGTCTCTATCACCTCAATGCTGAGGAGGAGCCAGAGAATCGTGACTATCCGAAGGATATGAAGTTGCCAAACGGCAAAACATTTCTGGAACAATACGGACCCCGAGGTGTGATCAAATCTAAAGCGGACGGCAAAGGCGGTCAGGCGATCGAAAACCTCGGCCCCTTGACCAAAAAGCGGATGGAGACCATCGACGAAGAAACCCTAGCAGCCGCTAAAGATTTCATTACCCGCCAGGCCAAAGCGGGCAAGCCTTTCTTCTGTTGGTGGAACGGAACCCGGATGCACTTCCGGACCCATGTCAAACCAGAACATATTGGACTTTCAGGTCAGGATGAATACGGCGATGGCATGGTCGAGCACGACATGCACGTCGGGGAGCTGCTGAAATTGATCGACGATCTCGGTCTTACGAACGACACTATCATCCAGTATTCGACTGACAACGGCCCGCACTACAACACCTGGCCCGATGCCGGCACGATGCCGTTTCGCAGCGAGAAGAACTCGAACTGGGAAGGTGCATTCCGAGTCCCTGCTTTTATCCGCTGGCCTGGCCATTTCCCGGCTGGCGAGACGCTTAATGGCATCGTGTCGCACGAGGACTGGTTACCTACCTTCGCCGCAGTTGCTGGCACTCCAGACGTGAAGGAGAAGTTGCTAAAGGGTGTTTCTCTGAACGGTCGGACATACAAAAACCATATTGATGGCTACAACATGCTCGACTACCTGAGCGGAAAAACCAAGGAGTCGCCGCGCAAAGAGTTCATGTATGTGAACGATGCCGGCGAAGTAGTGGCCATCCGGGTCGGCGACTGGAAAGCTGTCTACCTAGAGAATCGAGCCGAGCAGCTACAAGTGTGGCGTGAACCCTTCGTTCACTTACGCCTGCCGCTACTCTTTAACCTGCGACGCGACCCATTCGAGAAGTCCCAACACAACTCCAATACCTACCATGATTGGATGATAGATCGGGCTTTCGTGCTGGTGCCTTTGCAGACGGTTGCTAGCAAGTTTCTCCTGACCTTGAAGGATTTCCCGCCCAGTCAAAAGCCGGGCGATTGGAGTCTCGATTCGCTTGAAAGACAAGTAAAGGGAATGGTCGCTGCAGCTGGCAATTAGTGCGAATAAGCTAAGGGCACCGTTCTATTGAGAATGGTGCCCTGGTTAGGGATTCATGCGCCAGATTAAGCGGACTTTATTGGGTATGAACAGATTTGTACGACTGACGACAATTCCAATTCTCATTGCCTGCCTTGTTTTCGAGAATGCCGGAGCTCAACCATTGAGCTCTTGGAGCGATAGTGCGAGCAAATCTGCGATAATTAATTTCGTCGAAAAAATTTCCACACCAGGTGCTGCAAACTATATTCTGCCGACAGAGCGCATCGCCGTCTTTGACAATGATGGCACTCTTTGGGCCGAACAACCGATTTATTTTCAACTTGCGTTCACCATAGATAGAATAAAATCCCTGGCACCGAAGCATCCAGAATGGAAGGATAACGAGCCTTTTAGGTCTGTGTTATCGGGGGACATCAAGACGGCACTTGCTGGTGGAGAGAAAAATATCGCTGCCATGGTTCTGGCTACCCACTCCGGCATGAGCACTGAAGAGTTTGAACTGATCGTCAATGATTGGATTAAAACGGCAAAACATCCGAAGACAAACAAACCCTATACTGAAATGATTTATCAACCGATGCTCGAGCTCCTGCGCTATCTTCGTGAAAGTGGTTTTAAGACCTACATCGTTTCAGGCGGTGGAGTTGAGTTCATGCGGCCATGGGTCGAGCGTGTTTACGGCATTCCGCCTGAACAAGTGATTGGCAGCCGCGGAAAGCTAAAATTCGAGATGCGAGGTGGTAGGCCCGCTCTACTCAAATTGCCAGAAATCGACTTTATCGACGACGGATCGGGTAAGCCTGTTGGTATTCAGCAACTCATCGGTCGCCGGCCCGTACTGGCCTTCGGCAACTCCGACGGAGATCTTCAAATGCTTCAGTGGACAGCTGCTGGAGATGGTCCAAGACTTCCTGTTTATCTTCACCATACCGATGCCGAACGTGAATGGGCCTATGATCGCAATTCCCACATTGGCAAACTCGATAAGGGATTAGACGAAGCACGATCTAGGGGTTGGGTCGTTGTCGATATGAAAGCGGATTGGAAGAGTGTGTTTGCGGAATAAATAATTGCAAAACTTGGCTCACAGTATTAGGGATCGAATAGCGAGATAACTATCAAGTGTTTTCTAGAATAGAAGGTCTATTTTTCCTCCTCCTAGTTTTTTCTCCTCCGCTATTTGCGGAAGCACTCCCGCCTGCCCTGCCTGCGCCAGAGGGAATGATCTGGATTCCCGGTGGAAAGTTCACCATGGGCAGCCACGATGATAGCAGTCGCCGCAACGAGGGGCCGCCCCACACCGTTAAAGTGGATGGATTTTGGATCGATCAGAGCCCGGTCACAAACCAAGAATTCGAGAAATTTGTGCGAGCGACCGGCTACGTTACTACTGCTGAACGCAAACCGGTCTGGGAAGAACTAAAAAAGCAATTACCTGCTGACGCTGTAAAACCGGACGATAGCGTGCTTGTTGCTGGTTCGATGGTTTTTACCCCGTCGAATGGACCAGTTGATTTGCAAGATATGGCAAATTTCTGGCGCTGGGTGCCGGGCGCAAACTGGAAGCATCCCGAAGGACCCGATAGCAATTTGAAGGGACGAATGAAGCATCCCGTCGTGCAGGTTTCCTGGTTTGATGCAGAAGCTTACGCGAAATGGGCCGGGAAAAGATTACCAACAGAAGCCGAATGGGAGTTCGCTGCGCGCGGAGGCTTAGATCAGAAAAAATTTCCTTGGGGCGAGGATTATAAAAAGAATGGGAAATTTATGGCTAACACCTGGCAGGGTGATTTCCCTTATAGAAATACTGTCGAGGATGGGTATCTAGGAACTGCGCCTGTGGGCTCATTCCCTGCCAACGGCTACGGTCTCTACGACATGGTCGGCAATGTTTGGCAGTGGGTCAGTGACTGGTATCGACCTGACACTTTTGTGCAACGCGCCAATGAACCGTCTTGTCACAATCCTACTGGGCCTTCAGCAAGTTGGAGTCCGACAAATCCAAAGCAGGAGGAGCGCGTAACTAAAGGCGGGTCCTTTCTGTGTCATGCGAGTTACTGCGAAAGTTATAGACCGTCTGCACGCAGAGGCACACCGCCGGATACCGGAATGTCACATATCGGTATTAGATGTGCGAAATCAAAAATATAGAAGTTCCAATGCGCTACCCTCTTTCCAACCAAACGTACAGGAATTCACGTCGAATTCGGCGCGGGATGTGACCAATTGCCCTCTTCGCTGGTCGGCCTACTATACTAATGTCAATCTGATACAGTCTGCTAGACTATCGGAATCCGGAGATCTTCAATGAGTACCATTTCTGCTCGCGACCTAATGACCGTCAAAGTCGTCACTTTGCATCCTTCCCTTTCCGCTCGTGATGCATGGGAAAGCTTGGTAGAGAGTCGTGTTAGCGGTGCTCCAGTTGTTGATGACGCAGGAAAACTTATCGGTGTACTATCTCTAAACGATCTTGCGCGCTGTGCGTTCACTCAAGAATTCAACCCCAGCAAGGCGAGCTCGTTCTACGAAGCACTCACCTACGACGAAGGTGCTGGCGCATTGATTGAGGAAAGCCCGGATAAACTTTCGACCTCCACCGTTGAACAACTGATGAATCCGTACGTAATTACGGTTTCCCCGAACGATACCGCAGCCCAGGTAGCAGTACTGATGCGTGAGCGGCTGATTCATCGCGTAATCGTTACCGATAACGGAAAAGTGGTGGGTTTAATTTCAGCGTTAGATCTTTTAACGCTCATTCGATAATCGGCTGTGAAAATTTAGTCCTATAAGCTTCAACAAGCGTTGATTGTATTGAGATTTACGGTCCGGTAAGCTTACCAGCTTCAGATCGCGCCCCGAGTATCAGTTCAATCGAATCGACGCATAACCTAATTGTATCGACCGGAGTTTGTTTAGCGAATCAGACTACCATAGCCTACATGTGGAGGATCTATATGGGCGTTGAAATTAAATTGAGTTCCAGCGCTCGAGTGATTGCGGCGTCGATTTCGCTTTGCTCGGCATCGCTACCCTCCACTTCTGCTAGTGCCGAGCTCACTCCGCACGATGGACCGCAGGGATGCGTCAATACATATACTGGGGATGGGCAGGCACTCTGGCGCATTGACCCAGACGTACAGTGTTTGACGACTCCGATCGCAAAACCGGCCATTCGAGAAATAGACAAGGTACAATCTGAATACCTAGCTCAAGTTGAACGTCTCGTTCACGCAGTTGGTCTGCTACATGTGGACTCTGTAATGCTTCAGAGCCTCTCCGGAACTCAAGACATCCCGATCGCGTGCGTAGACATGTTTTCAGGAGTCACTAATTTGCGCTGGCAGATGCCTCTGATGGAGGAGTTAGTTTCGCGCTATCTTGCCGATGGTTCGACGAGACCTAAACCGGCAGAGATCTCGTTAGCTGAATTCTTGGAGGGTATAAACTTCTACTTACAGGAAGAATTGCATAATGCTTCCACACCGCAAATTGCTTTTCGACCAAACTCAATTCGCTCCCAGGCTGCGCTTGCGGAACTACCAGAGCCGTGGAATCAAACGGTGACAGACATAGCTGAAGTTAGAGCCATCGTAGATCCAATTCTTTCACATCTTCTCGTAGACTTTCCCGTTGGTTTGCCGGAGATAAAACTCGTGGAGAAACTAGACGTGAACGTCTCGGGAATCGCCGTCTCGAATCCTCCGTCGATTGAAATCAAGGGAGATCGTCTCTTTATTACCTCCTGCACATATGCGCACGAGATAGGGCATTTGGTAATTCAATGTGGCGAAGTTGTCGAAAAAGAGTCTCACCAAGCGCTTACTCGCTGCGACGCTTTGTTAAACAGAGTAGCTGCGCTGAAAGCGGAACTCGCTGAGCATGAAGCTCGTCCGTCGAATTCAGAGCTTGCGCAAGCCATGCGCACAGACCTCAGTCAACTGCAGAAAGACGCGACGTTAGCAAAGACAGAGTCCGAAAAGCTACTAGAACTCAGTAAAGACGCTACCGTTCTCGAAGAGGCAGGCGCTTATTTGTTCGAGCACTATGCACTAACACAACTGACTAAGGCTTATTGCGAAGATCTTTGGTACCTACGAGAAGATTTTACGATTGCGGGCAAGACTCCTCTAGACGCGGAGGATCATCTTATTGGCATCGCTCTTGCGAGCGAAATTCTATCAGAGCATGAGACTGATATCGTCGCAGCAATTCGTGAGGTCGCTTCGATATTAACCGTTGAGTCTATTGAGAAGTATCAACCTAAAATTTCTCGCCTGCGAAACGCTATTTATATTAATGACGGGGCTGATCCTGCTCGTGGAATATCAGCTGAGCACGCAACGCAGTGGAGTCAACAGATTATTGATCGGCTTGCGCAGTCTTGCGATGAGCGTGCTCTTCATTGGGCTACAGTAGCCCGAGAACCTGAGCTTTTTGCCTCTGAGATTCAAAGGTTACTACGCGATCAGAAAGAGGCCACACTTGCGCTTCGCGCATTTGTAGAAAAGCATTGGCCAGAAGCTCTCGAATCATTTTAAGTTCTGATTGAATTCGCTCCGCCGCCAGACAATCTCGGCCACAGATCTCACGTAACCCCAGAACGAGCCTACAATTACACGATCCGTTGAATCATCTCGCCTGGCAACACGACCACCGCTCCCATTAACTCAAGCCGCAGGATCGCTTCGTGCTGGGCGATATTCGCCGGAATATGAGATAGAAATTTCTCAAGCGGCATCTCTTCGTTTCCAACCTCTAAAAACCAATCCGGCAACTCGTGGCAAGTTGTGTCTGCTTCAGGAGTTTTTCTCCCAACCAGGTCTTCAAACGGCATCAAAATCTCTTCCACGGACGACACCAACGTCGCACCGGCACGAATTAGACGATTAGACCCTGCAAACGCTTCGTCCAACACATCACCGGGTAGCGCCATGACGTCTCGATTCTCTTCGAGTGCGAAACGCGCCGTAGCCAAAGAACCGGAGCGCTCTCCTGCCTGCGCCACCAAAACGCCGCGTGAAATTCCAGCGATGATTCTGTTGCGCTCGAGAAAATTACTGGGATAAACAGAGCTGCCGCTTGGGTACTGAGATATTAACGCCCCACCACGCTCAATGATTTGCTCGGCTAATCCGACATGTGCGGCGGGATAGATCCGTTGAAGTGGAGTGCCGAGAACAGCGATCGTTTTTCCAAACGACGAAGAGATTGCACCGCGATGAGCCGCAGCGTCGACGCCATACGCCAGTCCACTTATAACCATCGCACCGGCTTCAGCCACACCGCACGCTAAACGTTCAACTAGCGTGGTTACACGTGGTCCCGCTTTGCGAGCACCGACTATTCCAAGCCCGGTGTGTAATCCTGCTGGTAGTTCCCCCTGGACGAATAAAACTAAGGGCGGAGCGTAGATTTGAAGCAACAACGGTGGGTAGCGCCCATCAAATATAGTTACCGCGTGTCTGATATCCACGTCCGAGAGCTCTCGCGGCGAGCCATCTAGCGATTCCGCTAACTCGCTGTAATTACTGATATTCTTATGTCGAACGAAGTCCGCGACCTCTTCACGCACCGATTCTGAGGCGAAACACATCGCGGATAAGCACTGGGGGGTTATTGGTATATTCATCGCTTCCGATAAATCGCTGCTAGGAAGGCAAAGTTGCCTCTCAATGAATTCATTAAGTCTGCCGATGTTCTCTACGGGACCTAGGGACGCGCAGCATGGATAAATACACTCTCATTTTCGAGGGGCCGCAGAGTGGCGATGCTGATACTTTGCGCAAACTGAAAGGTGCGTTTCTCGCCGAGCTCAATTTCTCTGTGGAAGAAACGATCAACGCTCTTTCCAACTGCCCACTTACAGTTCGTGAAAGTGAGGATCAGAGTTCGCTTGAGGATCTCCTCGCTGTGCTAATCGCAGCTGGTGCGAATGCTCGAATCGAAGAGCCAATTGGCAAAAGTTCTGCCTCCGAGTCGTCCAACGAAACTTCAGTCAAAGCATCCCCCGTAGAAACGTTCGTATTTGAACTCGAAGGAGCGGAATTTCAGCCTCCTCCCGCGAACGTTCCATCACTGCCCCCAACGACCGAAGTTCCCACGCTTTCAACCGCCCAAAGCACCCTTTTGTCCCTTGAATCAGATTTTGAAAAAACGAGCTCGCCCGAGTCTGCTCCAGAAGTACCTGAAGTAACGCAGCCACAGCCATCTACGCAACAGTCGCTGGACGCGTTTACACTAGAGCTTTCTGAATTAGATCCAGAGCCACAACCCAAGTCAGACCCCCTGCCAACGGAGCATGAATTGGAGATTCATTTCGAAACCGAGGGAGAGGCTCCGTCTGAAATTCCGCCTATAGAATCGGTAGCCAAGCAAGATGCACTGCCTCCAGTCGCTGCCGCGGCGGCAATTCAACCAGGTGAATCAGATACAGCACCAACTACCCCACTCGTTTCCGCGGCTTCTACAGCGACCGCAAATCCGACGTCTACGCCACTAATACCGAACTTCACACCTCAATCTGCCGCGGGCACAACTATTTCTGCATCCGCCGCGGACTCAACTCCAGTTACCTCGGCTATTACTCCGAACGTTGAAGCATTCGGGGCAAAACGACGTCAAAAAAGTAAACTTCATCCGAAACTAATCGAGTTTATACTGAGTGTTATTATACCAATCGTAATCCTGGTCTTGGGAAACTTCGTATTTTTCTTTGTGTTTGACGATCAGAAAGTAGCGCCACCTCCACCATTATCACTCGATAAGGTTCTTGACGATGAGGATGCTGAGGCAGCCAACCGCATGAAGAGTGAATCTTCAAGTACTACACCTAGCGCTTATCATGGCGTAACGGTGGCCGGTGACTTTCGAGTCGAATGGAAAGTGACCACGCGTGCGGAGGAGATCCTATCCGTTAATATAAAAATAATCCCCCCCGCACCTCCGGAGCTTTCAGCAAAGCAAATCGTTGCTGGGAAAAAACCCCCGCTGAAGGTTACTGCGATTGAACTCGATGATTTACCGCTTACCAAGGTTGGACGCCTAGCAGCTTCCATCGTCGGTCCGGCGAGAGTAGCTATGCAAGATGAGTCGCGTGCACTACGTGCCGTTGCCAACGCGCAGTTCTCAGTTGAATTAAACCCTGAGACGAAAACTTTATCTGGTCAGATAAGCCTCAAGACTGAGGCTGCTACAGAATCTCCGCTGCGCTGGGTAGCGGAGCGCGGCGAAAATTCTCGTCCCAAGATTAAGCTAGACTTAAATTTCTAGTCCGTGTCGGCAAGTCTAGGCTGCGCGCTTTTTCTTGCTCGGCGCAGGTTTGTTCTTAGCTTTCGCAATTTCCCTAGGCTTAGGGGCTACAAACTGGACTCTATCTCGTGCTGAAACAGCTTTCTTCTTAGATTTGGGTTTTGGGGTTGCCTCTTCGTCATCTTCAGCGCTCGTCACGAGCACAGGGCCATCGTCCGATAGAGGTTGTTCGGCAGCAGCAGCTGCGGCAACAGGTCGTTCTTTCTTGTCTTCAGCAACCCGCTCTGCAACGCCCTGCATGAGCTTTAGGCGCTCGGCTTCATGTCTATCCGCTATCTGAGTAAGCTCCTCTTTGCGAGTAGACCAGGTCACCCCGTCGATTGACCACATCGTGAACTCTTTGGCTCCAAAACGAACCTTCTTAGAGATGTATTTCGCTTTCTTAGCTGATTTTGCTGTCGCCGTTTCCATAAATTTTGCGCACTCCCACGCTCAACTAATATGATGAGATTTCGGTTCATCCGGTTGCAGGAGCTTTAAAGAACGGGGTAAAGTGTCGAAAAAACAGAGCTTTATGAAAACGCCATTTGACCTCCCCCCTCTCGCTTTCCACCGCAAGACCAAGATTGTCTGTACCGTGGGCCCTGCCTGCCGTTCAGAGGAGGTCCTTGAGCGGATGATTCGGGCCGGAACCAACGTATTTCGACTTAACTTTTCCCACGGCAGCCATGCTGAACACGGCGAGAGCATGGATCGTATTCGCGCGGTCTCCAGTAAACTGGGGACACCCGTAGCTATCTTGCAAGATTTATCAGGTCCCAAAATTAGAATCACCGTATTAGCTTCTGAGGCCACATCGATCGCTGATGGCGCAACGGTGATCTTAAAAGCCTCCACCAATGGAGAGCAATCGGATGAGAAAACTATCTTTGTTGAAGGGTTAGATCCGAGCACGTTCTGCAAACCGGGACACCCTGTTTTATTGGCCGATGGCATTTTAGGTCTATCAGTGGTCTCGGTGACAAAAGGATCTGTTACAACAACAGTCACCAAAGGCGGCAAGCTACGCTCTCGCGTCGGGATAGCTTTTCCGGAGGGTAACATCGATCTCGCTGCCGCAACCCCAAAAGATTTCGAAGACCTCGCCTTCGGCATAGAAAAGGGCGTTGATTATGCTGCCGTATCGTTCGTTAACAATGCACGCGACATGTTAATGTTGCGCGAAGCGATCCTGCGGGACGGTGGCGACGTCCGCTTGATAGCCAAAATCGAGCGACGCTCAGCCTTAAAAAATATTGAGGAGATTAGCAAAGTCTCTGACGGGTTAATGGTCGCACGTGGAGATCTAGGCCTTGAGTTACCGCTTGAGACTTTACCGAACGTGCAACGCCAATTAATTGAACACGGCAATTTTGTCGGAATTCCCGTAATCGTTGCTACTCACATGATGCATTCGATGATTACCGCGACCAGACCGACACGCGCCGAGGTCTCCGACATTGCGGGCGCCGTTATGTCAGGAGCGGATGCAGTAATGCTATCTGAAGAAACCGCCATCGGTGAGCATCCTGTCGAGTGTGTGGCGTATATCGACAAGATCGTGCGGGAATCAGAGCGCAGTTTTACCTTCGATGAATTCAGACCGCGCCTTAGAGATGCAGATAGACACACTGTGCCCGATTCAGTTGCGTTCGCTGCTTGCGCTGCTGCAAACAAAATCAACGCCAAGGCGATCGTCGCCTGCACTGAGACCGGAACTTCTGCGCGGCTCGTTGCAAAATATCGACCGCAACAGCCGCTGTACGGCGTTTCAAGAATTGCAGCCACGGTGCGAAGGATGGCGTTGTACTGGGGAATCGTGCCGACGCTTGTAGAACAAAGCTCAAGCCATGACGGAGAGTTAGTCGAGGGGTTGCGAGCAGTAAAGGAGTCGCTCAAACTCAAACCTGGCCAAAAAACGGTAATCATCGGGGGACAAAGTGTTGGTCGTCCAGGATCAACATCGATTCTTGAAATACGCGAGGTGACCGAATGACTAGTGAGACGGCGAACAAGAGCGAGCCATATGGCGATAGTAGTATGACGGAAAATCGAACTTCGACCGGCGCAAGAAAGATATCACTCACCCAAGCCTGCGGATTCGTTGGGGTCGGCGAAGAGACGTTAATCAGGTTTATGGAGTCGGGATATTTCCCCGGCTCTTCAAAAGAATCCGGCATTAACGTAGCCGATCTAGAGGCGATCTTCGGAGTTCGAATACCAGCTCCGTTTATTAAAGACCGAAATGCGGAAGTCCTTCGGTCTAACATTCCGGAACAGGCTCCCAAGGCTAAAGATGATGCCGTAAGCAATTCAGCCGAAAATCTCGAGTCTGAGATTGCGCCAGACGATATTGTCGCCAGCCAGACCGATTCTTCCGCGCAACCCGCTCCCGAGGCGCATTCAGTAACAGAGACGGTGACAGAATCATCATCCTCCGGTTTTCAAGAGCAGCAACAGGACGCCCCTTTTTCTTCCGTACCGCGTCGCAGCCTAATAGAGATGTACGAGCGTTTATTCTCCCAACTAGAAGCTGAATTGAAGTCGGTAAAAAATGAGCGTGATTGGCTTAAAACCAGAATCGAGCGATACGAGGAAAAATCCGCACGAGATCAGCTACTTATGCTTGCAGAGACACAAACTATTAAGAGTCTTATTGCGACCCATCGGCCGGAAAAATCCCCAATGAGGGCTGCATTAGAGTGGTTTGGGCTCCTGCCTCCTCCCTCAACTTCCGAGAATCCTCAGTCTCCTGATGAGGTACAGAGGTCGGAGGAGTCTAAATCGTCGAATTCTAACAAAAATAATTGATAATTTCCTGCAACAGTCTCGGAGAATCTCTCAATAACTAGGCTGAGTGGATTAGCATCCCCGTTTCTGTAGACTTAAGTGGCTGCGGCGAGGCTCTAACCTAATTGCCTCGCTACGCGGCGAAGCCAGAAACCGGGAATTTTTGTTTCGGAGGAGTGATTATGAAGAAGTCTATTGTTTTGCTTTTGTTAGCTTCGTTGGTCATGGGTGGTATTCCTGGCTCAGCTTTAGCCTCGACAAACCAGTGTAAAAAACAAGAGCGCGCCCTAAATGACGCAGAGAAACAAAATAAGAAGGCTGAGAAAGCTGTTTCTAAACAGGAAAAAAACATAACGTCTCTTGAACGTAAAATCTCAAAGAGCACCGACAAAGTTCAATCCCTAGAGTCTAAGAAAGAGAACAGGTATATCAGAGAGATCGAGAAGGGTCAGAAGAAGCTAGACAGAATTGAGTCGCAGCGCCGAGAGGATTTGGTGCGAGCGGCAGAGCTAGGAACTCAGATAGCTGCTTGTGCGGCCTCTGGGATTATCAACGGAATTTTCGGTACCGACGATGCCTGTCCGGCATCAACCCGCAACGCTTTGGCCGCGGAGTTAGTCCGTACACAAACTCGCCTTGCAAACGTAGGATTGGCAACTGAAGAAGTTCGTAGCCGAGCAGAGCGCACCGCTGAATCGAAGGCCAGGGAATACGATCCAAAGATTAGAGCCGCTAAGCAGAAGCGAGCTCGCCAGATTGCTGAGCTAGCTCGGGAAGTGGCAAAGCTTCCGCGCTTAGTCGAAGCAGCCGTAGTAACTGAGCAAAGGCTTGACGAAGCTCAGGCTGCTCTGGACCGATGCGAGACTATCTTTGGGTAGTTGAACACGGAGTTGTATTGGGTCTCAACCCTCTGCAACCCTGACGTTTTAGTAAGACATTGCGATATTACCTCGGTCGAATTAAAATCTCGACCGAGGTATTTTTTCATGAACATTACGAAATTCGCAGTTACCACAGCTTTGATGGCGTGCGCCACGTTTGGAATCCAAGCCGTATCGCTTAGCGCGCTAATTCCTTCCGTAGCCGTTGCTGAAGACTCGATCCGGTACGCCCAAAAACTATCCGAGGCATTCGAGCAAACAGCGAAGTCGATCACTCCGTCCGTGGTCAATATCGTTTCGATGAAGAAGGCGAAAATTAGTGCTATACGGCGTGGCGGACTTGGGGGAATGCGGCGCGATCCGTTTTTCGAACAATTCAAGGATTTTTTCGGCGATGATTTTATGGATCGCTTTGAGAACGCACCTCAAGATCCAGGAGACTCCCCTGGACAGCAAGGACTGGGCACCGGAGTAATAGTTGATGCGGAGGGCGGATTCATTCTGACGAATAATCACGTAATTGGAGACGCGGATAGTATCGAAGTTCGATTGTCTGACGGTCGAAAAATTAAGGCTGAGCTAATTGGAAAAGACGAGCGCAGCGATTTAGCTGTCGTAAAAATTAAAGCAGACAAATTGATTGCCGCGAAACTCGGAGATTCCGAAGCGCTAAAGATCGGAGAGTGGGTAGTGGCTGCAGGGAACCCGTTTGGACTTGATAATACAATCACAGCAGGGATCGTAAGTGCCAAAGGACGCTCCATCATGGGAGGAGGCCAGTACGAAGATTTCATTCAAACTGACGCAGCTATTAATCCCGGTAACAGCGGGGGGCCGCTTGTAAACCTTAACGGGGAAGTAGTTGGAATCAACACAGCTATTTTCTCGCGTAGCGGCGGCTATATGGGAATCGGTTTTGCGATCCCAGCCAATATGGCGAGAAACGTGATGGAGAGTCTGATTTCCAACGGGCGAATGGTGCGCGGATGGCTCGGAGTTGGGATTCAAAATCTTTCAGAAGATCTGGCAAAATCGTTTAAATATGAAGGCACCGATGGTGCGCTGGTTGGACACGTCGAAGCTGATGGACCGGCAGGCAAGGCAGGCCTCAAACAAGGCGACATTATTTTCTCGCTTAACGACGAGAAAATCAAAGATATTAACCAGCTAAGAAATAAGATCGCTGGATTCAAACCTGGAACAAGTGTCACGCTTGGCTATGTCCGAGATGGGAAGAATCGTGATGTTTCCATTAAAGTCGGAGAGTTGCCGGCTAATCTGAGTGGTGGCGAAAAGAACGACTCAGAAGAGAAAGAAGATGAGGCTGGTGGGCCAGCGATCGGTGTAGGCGTTGAAGATCTGACTCCTCAAATTGCGAAGCGCTTAAACACGACTCGCAAAGTCGGGGCAGTGATCGTAGCTGTAAAGCCTAATTCGATTGCAGCGCGAAGTGGAATAGCTCCGATGGACATAGTGGTTTCACTCGATGGCAAGCCGATTAAGAGTGCGAATGATTTAAAATCCGCACTCAAAGGAATCGATCTTGAAGCAGGCGCGAGACTGGTCGTTGAATCGCAAGGAATGGAACGGTTTGTGTTTCTACGGGACGAGGATAAATAGTCGAGCTGGGATCGCACAGACTGAGAGGCGTTACCTCTCAGTCTAGTGTGGGACCTTTTCGGTAACTTTTTGCACGCTCAGTGTGCAGGTAAAATTTCCTCGAGTCTGTAACAGTAAGTGTGTAAGACGAACAAAGATGCGCCACAGGGCGGGATGTTTTTACACTGGAGCTCGCGGAGAACTCAGTAGATAACCCGTTGATTTGGCTCCGTGTTCTC
>JBGSNS010000180.1:0-4017 GCA_041739515.1 Bdellovibrionota bacterium | reverse complement strand
TGGCTCACCTCCAGCGTGACAGATCTCTTGGTTGGGAATGCAATCGTCCGAGTAAAGGTGGCATGTGGCGTGTGCGGATGAAGCAGCGCCGGCACATACTGCAAAGGCCGCTAGTCGCCAGAGACGATCTATGAATTTGTGGGCGAACTGTGGCACAAAAAAACCTCCAACGAGAACAGTTCCAATTCAAAACCCGGAATGCTGGCTAGATTTCCAGTTGCCGCAACAACTGTCACCGTCTCGCCAATTTTCGTATCAGGTATCGACACCTAATATTTAAATTCCCTATGAATGGGTTATGCTCGGCAAACACCGTCATGTAGCATCATCGACGCGCCTCATAAAAAAGCGTGCCGAAGCTAATGCCGATTTGGACCGCGGACCGCGGACACGCTGGTCCGCTTGATCGAATTCCATTAAGCGATCGTGCGGATCAGCGGTCCAAAGGGCTGCCAATAAATTCTTAGATTCACCCAAATCGGTGCTCATCTCGTATTTGGCGTTCGAACTATATTGGGAAGCCTCGGAGTCGGTGTTGGAGTTACAGTTGGATGCACCTTCGGGGTTCTGATCGGTACCGGCGTTGGTGTGCGCCCTATTTTAGTGGGGCGCGGGATAGGTGTGCTTCTCAACGGCGGACTGGTTCGCTCGGGCTTGGGGGTTGGGCGCGGCTTAATTTGAATCGTTTCAGTTCTCACAACTTGTTCCATTTCATCGAACTCTAGAATCACAGCGATTTCCTTCGGTTGGTTTGGAATGAGTTGTGACTCCGAAACAAGGGAGCTGTTATCGGCTCTAACTAAGAAGGTAATGGCGTTATCGCTTAAAGTAGTAGTTAGTTCAAACGTCCCCGTGCTGTCGGTGATGGTTGAGTCTCCGGTCTCAAGGATTGAGACTTCGGCTTCAGGCAGCGGAGCCTGATTAGAGCGCTTTACGTTTCCAAGAACTTTGGTTCCGCCACCGATATCGGTGCCCGACGTCCCGCCACCACATCCCTGGGAGACGAGAAAGATCCCGATGATAGCAGCAATTTTTCCGATCGCAGAGAGTGCGTTATGACTTTTCATCTTTTTCCTCAACAAAGCTAAAGGTGCCTAGTGCTACACGAGCCACGCCGCCTGAATAGTTCAGATCGGGATTGAGCTCCAAATCGTATTCGCTGAGAAGCTCTCTGGCCCGCAGATGTAGCTTATGACCCTCGCGCATCATCCAAATTCGAATCTCATCAAGTTTATCAGAACGCACTCGATCGTATTCTGTTAATGCGTGTAGGTGTGGAAGTTTCGGCAAGAACAAAACGTTTTCCTCAACTGCCTGTATAAGGACTTTCAAATCACGCTCAAGGAATTCGAATCCTTTTTGGGGATCTCCATGCGAAACGAAAGAGCCTTTAACAAGAGAGACGCCACCGCGTCGAGGCTCGATGATCCCCGAGCGCTCAAGTTCATACCTTACTGCACCGGGACGAAGATCGGAACTCTCCGACGCCACGAGTTGCGCAAATTCAGAATCATTTCCATCTACTGTAAGGATGCGTGGAGCTCCGCTCGCCTTAGTAAAACGGCGATCAGCTTGCCAACGACCAACAATACGGGTGACGAGATTCATATCGCTACTGCTCTGTTGCTCTCCTCGTTTAATTTGCGCAACATCGCGGCGGTGAACACCGGTCATCGCACTTACTCGACTATCCGTAATTCGAATGCCTGATTCTTCCAGGAGTTTTCCAGATAACTCGCAAATCTCATGTTTCATGCAGTCGATAAGATCGTGGAGCTTGAGGCCATGTTTCAAGGCAAAAACGAGGACTGGACGTAGCACAAAGCGCAACAACTTAAGTCCAATTTCTCTAGATCCCCTCGGGCTCATAGGTGTTATAATATCCCATCTGAGGATATCTCTCAAATGATTTAATGCTTTAATATAGAGAACTTACAAAAAAACCAGGAAAAACGTTTGGTTTGGAATGATTAACGCGATACTTTAAAGGTGGGACAGAATCCCACATTTAGGAGTATTTATGATAAAACGTTTTGGGTCCATTTTTGCAGTTGTATTTTTATGCACGCCAGCGGCGGTAATGAGTCAGGAGTACGATGTCTACAATCTCACTGAGATCTGTGGCTTTAGTTCCGCCACTATAAACAACGCCGGTATCGTTGTCGGACTAGGAGAGCGGAAGGGTCTCCCTTTCGGTATGACCTTCGACGCGAACGGATGTCGGCCGCTAGATGCGTTGCGGCTACCTAGCTGGTACGACCAACATGCGTTTAATTACGTTGATCCTATAGGTATTAATGATCGAGGTCAGTTCGTTGGAAGGTCTGGTTCAGCGCGTGGAATACCAGGCACCGATTCTGAGCACCACTTTATGTCACCGGTAGTAAGTGATGAGTTGATAAGTGGCCATCCACCCCGGCGCTTAACTCTTAAACGGCGAGGAGTAGAGGGCATCGCGCGTTCGATTAACAACGATGGATTAATCGTTGGTTCCCTATTTGATATTGTTGTCGATCCATTCTTTTCCCAACCATTCGTATTTGATCGGCGGAGTCGAGTGCAATTGCTTAGACTGCACCGTGGTGATGTAGGTGGAGAAGCGCTTGATGTTAATGACAGAAACGAAGCGGTTGGATACAGCGGAGCCAGGGCTCCAATTGGTGAGAACGGCTTCACAATTGGCAGTCGTCCCACGCTATGGAGAGAAGGATCTGTTAATCGCCTCCCTCTTGCTCCAGGCTTATCTTTTGGAAGAGCTAACGACATTAATAACTATTCCGTCGCGGTTGGAATGGGACGGGAGGCCGTCTTCGGGCCGGGGGCTGAGGCGTTACTTTGGGAGGCGGATGGAAGTGTTCGGATCCTTCCTGGTAGAAGGGATGAATCTCAAGTTCCTTATCCCCATAGGCAGTTTAATGGATTCGCGACGGCTATAAATGATTGCGGTGCGGTAGTCGGTGCCACTGGGGGCGATGGAGCTGTGATCTGGACAGCGAGTGGAGAGCGGTACTCGCTTGGAGCACTCGCTGGGTTCGGGCAGGATTTCGATGTGAACCTGATGAAAGGAGATCGGATTAATAATCAAGGACAGATAATTGCTCAGTCTATGAGAGCTGTTTTTCTCCTCAATCCGAGAGCCGGTTCAAGCATCGCGCATGGTTGCGAAACGTTAACAGCCACGTATCCACCGTACAAAATGCTTAAGCCAAGGAGCACCAAGAAGTCTAAGGCTAAAGGAAAGAAAACGGTCCGACAGCCAACGTTAAGGAAAAAGGCATAATCGAAACTACTAGTTCGAGATACGAACATCGAACAACTCGAAGTGAGCTATGGAGGAGATGCCTCGTAGCTCACTTCCTTTTTGAGGGCTTCGCATACGATCGGGCGCTCTGGTGCATTAAGAAATCCGGGACGATCCCTGATGAATCCCCACGAAAGTGTGACAGAAATTCGGTAATACCAGCCACTTGGCGGAACAATCTTTTGTCGTGACGTAGTACACAGGGACGATCCTAATTATCAGACTAGGATCGATCCTTACAAATACAGCTCCCCGAATCCGGGTGTCATTTGGGCTATTCACCCGAAAGGACCGGCCTACGGATAGCACTTAAATGGTAACCAAAATGACCAGCGAGGCGCGCCTAATAATCCGGACAATTGAGGAAACATTTTAGAGAATCTTGCGATAAGTAGCAGACAAGAAATTTTATTCATGGAGGGGTGCATGTCTTTCTCAGTTTCTCGCTCGGCTAATTTCGCCAACATTGATTGGAGCACTCTTGAGGGTAGGCCTCCGATCGATCCACAACATTTCTGCACCGAGCAAAATTGGTATCAGAGAGTTCCGTGCTGTATGGACGGCTTTGCCGTGGGGCACGTACTGCATGCTGCGCACAACAATGGGTATGAAATTGGAAGAGGCGAGGGAGTAGCGGGCTCGCCTGCGGTAGGATTTATAAGCCAGTATCCTTGCCTAAATGGGCCTGAGTTAGATGCGTTTTTTGAGAGGTTCTC
>JBGSNS010000179.1:0-4480 GCA_041739515.1 Bdellovibrionota bacterium | reverse complement strand
GAGAACCTCTCAAAAAACGCATCTAACTCAGGCCCATTTAGGCAAGGATACTGGCTTATAAATCCTACCGCAGGCGAGCCCGCTACTCCCTCGCCTCTTCCAATTTCATACCCATTGTTGTGCGCAGCATGCAGTACGTGCTCCACGGCAAAGCCGTCCATACAGCACGGAACTCTCTGATACCAATTTTGCTCGGTGCAAAAATGTTGTGGATCGATCGGAGGCCTACCTTCAAGAGTGCTCCAATCAATGTTGGCAATGGGAAAGAAATACGCCTGAGATCTCCTGCACAGTCGATCTGTTAAGCGAATTTGAAATATCCTCAGGAGTATCGACTAGTAAATTCGGTCCGTGCACGAATAACGATGGTCCATTGCGAGAGAATGGAATTCCCCTCGCTCGGGCCTCGCTGCACATAGAGCAACGACAAAGTGGTCTTGGCGTTGGCACTGATCCGCCTGTTCCTAAAAACTCAATTTTCATGCGCTAGATCCCCTTCTCAGACTCAATAAACGGCATCGTCAATTGTTAGAGTAGCATAGCGACCACATTCGTTTAGCCCTTTTGTTCTATACGAACTGCCTGTCCCTGTGGCGGGAGCGGCACCGACTTGGCAGCGTGTAGAATGCTCCATACCAAAATTTGCTTAGCCTCACGCGGGATAATTACATTCGCTGTCTGTTTGATGAATACACAACCCACGTTTATGAGAACAAGACGAGCAGATTCTGCATAGCCGTGCAAAATTAACATTTGATCTATCTTAGCTGCGTAATCCCGATTGAACTCAAGCACTTTAGGCATTAAGCGATCGGCTGCGATCGGTTTCCCGATCCAGTCTTCGGGAGGATCAATTCCGATTCCCGCCTTGGCAGCAGAAGTATATATTGCCTTAAGCACCCCCTTGGTAGCCTCTGAAACCTCAGGAATAAAAACGTTAGTTCCAGGCACCACATTAGCGAATTGTTTGCTCAGCGGAGAAACAAACAATTCGGGGCAATATTCCTTAAGCAGGTGCTGCCCTACGTATCCACCGCAAAATGCGATAATTTTCTCCGCCTCAACTCCACGCTCGTCGGTGCAGATCGAGACTAAGAACGAATATAGTGTTGCAATTATATTCGGCTCAGACTTGCTGCTATTCATAATCTTCCCTGAGGGAACTTTTTTCTACTCGGCTTAATACGATTCGCACGGTGCGTACTATCTTCTTAACCCCTAAGCGAGCTCAATTCTTGCCTTCATAGCCAAACGACGAAGCAACGGCTCGATATCGCTCATCGCCTCAAGATTCTTAAGGCGAGCGCGGCAAAGTTCCACGCCCTTTACATGGCCGACATCCTTGGCAACCCGTCCAGCATATACACATAGTGCCAAATCGGCATCTGCGCTCTCCGACGTTCCGAGACGCGGCAACGCAGATCTAAGCAACTGAGAAGCTCTCGATGCCCACTTGGGATTCTCTCGAGCGTTTGGCGCTGAATGGCACCGCTCTGCATACGCCACAAATGCAACAATACTGTTGCGCAACGCTATCCCGTCTGGGGCGCGTTTTGGGATTCTAACTGAGCCTTGTCTTACGAGTAGCTCCACAGATTCTTCCTTTAGGTTTTTCTCCGACATCATTTGTCCGATTGCGCTAATATCAGGCGAAGATGCAACTGGGGAAAATGTGTGGATGCCAGAAAGATCCCACGGCAATAGTGAGCGCAACAAACTGCAAACCGTGAGATATTCACAAAAAGCGTGATTCTCCGAAGTTACAACCAGCGTATTCAGTCCCTTTGGAGCTATCAACTGAACAGCCTGGGATAGATAGCCGTGGGCTAAGGCATCCTCAGCAGCACTGATGACAAGAGGGGTAATGCCCGAAGTTTCCGCGACACGGAGGAAGTTTAAGCAATGCTCAAGTGTATGCGGGGCAAACATCTCGCGCATTTTAGGCATCAACCCTTTCGCCTCCGTAATTCGACCAGTCGAAAGCAGAGTGGCAAACTGATCATAGATAAAGCTGCTAGATTCGATACCAAGCTGATGCAAAATTTGAAAATCTTTACGGGCACGCTCACAGTCACGCTGTGTATGGTAGCTCTTCGCTCTTTTTTCCAGAGACCACGTAAACTCCGGAGTCAACCACAAAGCAATTGAATACAGTGCGCTTGTGGGAACAACCACACCAGTTCGATTTGCTTCCCGAATGGCGAGCTCTAACATCCAAGCGGCCTCAGAGCCGAAGCCGTGCCGATAGACCTCTACGTGATCGGATCTTTGAAAATTCGGTTCTTTGTCGCGAGATCGACTCGCCACAAAACTAGCTCTCGATAACGCCCGCCGTCGCAGCTCCGCCTGATCCTTTGCTTGTAGTGACAAGGCCACGTTGTTGTTGATCAAATATCTCGCATCCGCGAGTCTAGCGGCGGCCGTGGATGGGTTATCACATTTACCATTGATCATCTTTACGTTCCGACCAGCAAACAGATTGGCCGGGACCGCAAACGGCGGAACAAATTCTAGATCCAGAGCGGATCGCGTTAATGCGGTTTTATTAGTCCTGGTATCGCGGCTCTTAGGAGCGAGCAGACGATCCTCTGCCCCAGGCACCATTAGGTGATCCAAAATTCCTAGAGCCTCACGGAGAAGAACGGAGCTTGGATACAGCTGTATCGCCGCTCTAATCTGCCTTTCGAGCACCTCTATTTGTGCAAAGTCGAGCGTCTCCTCCCCAACGCGAATGCGGTGGTATTCAGACGAAGCAGCCGCCAGTAACAAAAATGGCTCTGTGGGACTTATCGATCTAGCTAATGCTAGGGCTTTTGATGCCATTGGTGCTGCTGCACGTTGAAGGTCCGGGTCAGCAGATATGAACTCCTTCACCGAAAGACAGGTAACTAAGGCCGAGAGCATGGTGCTATCGCCCGTGAACATCTGATTGCCATATTCGCACAGGGCCTCTTGTCGAGAGCGTGCGATGCCTTGGGAAGTTTCCAAAATAAACCCTTCGACATCAACAAAGACGTGATAGGGAGCCATGACCAAATTATATGGCAAGCCACGAGCAGCAAGTACATCGGCAACGATTACAGCACTGGTGTCACAATCGAGAGTGCGCTGCCGCAGCGCATCGTTCAGCAAAGTAGTGTTTCCCACACGAAATGGTTGCTGTGATGCGTACAAAAGATCCATAAGTCGCATTACGACCTTTAGAGGCTCTGGCGGTACTGAAGCTAGATGACCTGATAATTCATTTATCAACTCGCGGTAATATTTTTCATAGTCCATTCCACACTTTAAAAGCTCGTTCTCTAATCTGAGACGGTCGACACCAAGTAACCCACTTGATTGCCACTTTGGTGGGGGAATAGTCTGAAGTTCATGGATGATTGGCTTCTCGCCCATCGGCGTTAGGGCAATAATGCGGTCGGACAACTGCCGAACCGTCTCAATTCGCAATGTCAGATCATTTTTCTCGCTGGGAAGTGCGATCTCTTTGAAATTTGCTTCGGCAAACGAGGAAGAAGTGCCAGATCGAGCAAACAGACTCTGCAACAAACGTCTAATACCAAAATTGGACCTTGGTAAGGCATTCTCGGAGTTCGATAGCCCGGAATATGTTCCGCTAAAAAGTCGCTTAAGGTCTAGCGCTGTTCGCGTATCATGAACCTCTATATCTATTTCCTTAGCCAGTTGGTCGAATGAAAGCCCCCGCCGCCTGAGACCATCAAGCGTTACTCCAAGGGCCGATAAATAATACCACGGCACAAACTTAGAAAAGCAAGGGTCGTCCCCCACCCCCTGCACTATGCGTTCACCCATCTTAATCGCTACGGCTATAGCAAATCCACGATCAACAAGCTCTCGGGCGACAGTTAACGTAGGGGGCGCAAGGTCATGTTTACCTTGATCCTCCCAATTCCGTTGCGTGGTAGCTGCAAACGCCGCATTCCCCAAGCATGCTAGGGCCGCAATCGGGTTCTCTCGTACCAGGGCGTCGCGCGCCTGTCCAAGCAACTCACGCTCCGACCCTGTTTTGACTGCAGGCGAAAGTACAAGCGATGAAGAGGCGCAGCCCTCTAAAGCGAGACTTGCACACAGTCTCTGAAACTGCTGGATTCTTAACGACGCCGTTGAGGATGGTGTAATTTCTGAAATTCGCTCGGAAATCAGTTTCGATAATTTGCGCCGACATGATGCCGAGCCACTTCGCTCAGCACAAATAAGGGCTGCACAGCTGATCTTTGCAAACTCGTCTCCCGAATGTGTAGTCACTGCGGCACGAAAAAGATTATTAAATGCGGATCCAAAGGTGGAACTTACATGCTCCGCTCGCCACGTGCGGTAATCTGTATCATCTTCTATTGTCGCGCGTGGAGTAGCTTTTCGTAGCTGATAATGAAGCTTCGATAAAACGAGTTGTTTAGCTTCATTGGATTGCTTACCCCTTTGCCCCCTTTCAAGTTGCGCTCGGATTAGAGCATACACC
>JBGSNS010000153.1:0-20346 GCA_041739515.1 Bdellovibrionota bacterium | reverse complement strand
ACTGCGGAGCAGCGCTCCGCGGTCCCAGGCTCCACGGTCCCAGGGGGGCTTTAATTATTCTCTGATAACAACGGGTTGACCGTCAGATCTCGCAACTATACTGTTCGCGGGCAGTGGATACCGGAAACTCGAAGCATTTGGGCGTATTATTAATTTTAGGAGCCTCTACATGCTTCGCTTGCATGAATGCTCTCACCCGCTATACGGAACGACTACCAGCAACCGAAATAGCTTTCTTTCGAACCCTTCTTACGATGATCTTTTTGGTGCCCTTTATGGTGCGCAAGAAGATATCGTTTCTCGGCACGCATAGACGCCTACTCTTCATGCGCGGAATCGCTGGATTCTTTTCGTTGGTGCTTGGATTCTACGCGATATCGCATATTAATCTTTCAGACGTAACTATCCTTTGGAAAACGTCAGCGATTTTTACCGTACTTCTATCAGTAGTTATTCTTAAAGAGCGGATCTCGACCTCAATAGCGATCTATATCGTAATTGCGTTTATCGGTGCAGCACTGGTCGTAAAACCTCAGATGGATGTGATCAACGTGCCAGGACTTGCTGCGCTTGCGGCAGGGTTCGCTGTATCAATTGTCGCGTTGTCCATTCGCAAGCTGCACAACTCAGAAGATTCCCTAACGATTGTATTTAATTTCTGCCTGTGGGGGACAATTCTGGGACTGCTGCTGAGTATTGGGAGTTTTGTTGTACCCAATTCTAGTGAGGCCATGGTGCTTTTGGGAATCGGTATCGCAGGCACGATCGGGCAGCTTTGCTTCACGCATGCCTTTCGCTTTTCTACCGCTGCCCAAATTCAACCTTACCAGTATTTCGAAGTAATAGTCGCCATGATGCTCGGCGCCACGCTTTGGGGTGAGTTTCCGGACCTCTTGGCATTAATTGGTACAGTCCTTATCGTTATTTGCGGCGTAAGAATATACCGTGCGTTTGGGCCGATGCGCCGGATAAGCTAATCTAACATCGAGAGCATGCGACTTAACAACCAGCATCGCAGAAAGAACATCACCGCTATATTGGCGTATCTCGTAGCGATCTTTCTCGCCGGCTGTTTGCCCCTATCTCAAGAATTCGAGACACGAAACCATGACTCCATCACGCAGCGGATCTCGCAATTGACGAACCTTTCTCAACCGTTGCGATGGGAAGTAGCTCATCGCGGTGTGCGAGATGCCTCTGCTGACAATACGATCGGTGCCCTCGTTACAGCCGCGCGGCTTAATGTTTCAGTAGTAGAGTTCGACATCCGAACCTCTTCAGATGGCGAGTTATTTCTTTATCATGATCGTAGAATTAATAGCTCGAAGTTCCGAAACGCCGTCGAGGTAAAAGACGCGGCGTTTTCATCTCTTTTGAGTGATCAAATCCGTAAGCTTAGATATGCCGACAAGACTAAATCACGAATTCCGACTTTGAGTGAAGCGCTGACTGCATTACGTCCCTACCCCATCCTAATCCTTCCAGAAATTAAGGAATTCAACACGAGTAAATTTACCGCTTTTATTGAAATACTGCGTGCCGAAAATTTCTACGAACGCAGTGTTCTTCAATGCTCATCGGAGTCGATGACAAGAGATGTGATTCGTATGGAGCCAAAATTAAAACTAGCCGTTCGAGTAGGTAATACCCAACAGTTATCGGATGCTCTAATTGTGAAGCCCACCATCGTACAGATCGATGAATCTTGGATGACCTCACCCGTTCTACTTCAAATTCGGAACGCTGGGGCGAGAACCATGATAAAAACACTAGACGGACTTGGCGATACGACGGCTCATCGAAAAGCGCTTTTTGGCGCTGGCGTCGACCTAGTCCTAACTGATTATTCCGCTACCGATATCAACTAGCTGTCGAGGGCCCGTATGGGCCACAGCAGAGGCGACGGCGGACGCCGATTTTGTCGCACCGCAGAGCGAAACTATCAAAATTCCAGTGCCCCGCTTCGAAACGCGTCGAGAACCGATGATCTAGAGAAAATTTAGAGCAAACGCGGCAGACCTAGAAACCGCTAGATTCACTCGTGTATTTCAGGATCAACGGTAGGATTTAGCCCTAGATCCTCATCCTAGTGATACAATTGGTCGAAAACCACCATAATATAGAGTGTCTCGTAAGTTTCGGCTCGTAAGGTCGACGTTTTAAATGGTTTGACCTCGGTTTTCCTATGCTTGCTACCAGATTGGTAAAGACGTGCGCGATCCTCTTCCTCCTGGGAGCTGGTGTGCTTTCTAGCGCGTCTTCATCTGCAATCGCAGCTCCGCGACGGGCCGAAGTTGTTCGGCGTGCCAATGCTAAGTTCTTCGTCCCAGCAAGAAAGAAACTTCTAAGTCGAAACCTCACCTGCAATTTCAGTCGCGGACGAACAGCCTTGGGCTATATCACTACTAAGTCAGGTAAGAAAACGTTTCGAGTTCTTTCTAGCAAAGAGCTTAAGGCGGCACGCAAAAAAAAGCTGCACAATATCTGTCCTTCAGTTTGCGCCCGTCAGATTCGAGCGATTGAAATTGGAGCGGTGGAGAACACACCAACACGCATTACTCCAGCAATGATGCTAAAGATCGCGTGCAATCCACGAGCATCACTCGAAATAGTCGGCGCTCCGATTCTGGGTCAGGCAATCGCCACATCATCTGGTATTGATTACATTCCCCATCTCCACGTCAATGGGATAGAGCGGTTGCGATTGCGATTCAAGGGAGTCAGTACTTCTGCTTCCGCTGCAATCTCCATTTCTAGCATCGCCGGGACCGAGTTTGTTGGTAGAGCGTTGGAGATCAGTCCGTACAGAGTTGCTCTGACTCCAAACGAAGTCGATCATCTACTCCAAAAAGTGGGGGCTGATAACGATGCCCAACTAAGGCACATCGGAATAACTCAGGGACGGGAAGCGTTGGTTGAAGCGATTCTAAACTATCAGTCACCAAATCTCACTTCAGTGAATAGCGCTGCAAATACACTCGCCGAGCAATACCAATACTTCGATTACTTCGTGTTTCAGCGTAATTATCGGCACTCACCATCCTTACGTGCGTTTTGGCTCGCGCAAATGTTGGAGGGTAATCCGCTCAGAGAGCGTATGATGTTATTTTGGCATCATCACTTCGCGATTAATCTCGATGCGCTAAAGTTTTCAAACGGAGCAGCAAGTAATTGGTGGTTACAAGAGCACTTTGAAATCTTAAGAGCTCGCTCGTTAGGATCATTTCGTTCACTACTACAGGCGATGCGAGACGACCCGGCGATGTCGGGTTGGCTAAACAATTCACAGAACCAATACCGCCTCGATGTTTTTCAGCAAAATCCAGCAGCGACGACAAACGATAACTTTGGTCGGGAACTGATGGAGCTTTTCACAATCGGGCGCACCGACCGATTTAATCAATCCATCCCCTACTATAACGAAACTGACGTTAAGAGCGCTGCGCTGGCTATGACCGGGCAACACTTATACGCGCCTTCAAGTGGGTTAATTCCGGGATACGGAGGCTGGTACAATGGAAACGGAGTTACTCAGGGTTGGGAACTCAATAGAAGTTTCCGAGGAAGAATTACCATGTTTAGCCAATCCGGAGTTGGGGTGTTGGACCGCTCCATAGTCGATCGAGACACATTGATGGATCATCTTCTGTTCAATCATCCTGGAACTGCTCGAAACTTAGCGTTCAAACTCATCAGCTACTTCGCCTTCCCGCAAACTCAAGGAGACAACGTCTCAGCAGCGGAGCAAGCACCTACCAACACCATCGCAGAAATTCTGTTGGCAAATGGCTACGAAGTCATTCCGGCTTTGAGAACTATTCTAAATTCATCTCTGATGTTCGCACCGGAATCGCGAGATACGTGCATCCAGTCACCAACCGAACAGATCGTTTCAGCTGCCCGTCGAATAGGATTGCCGCTTCAAGTTCTAGAAATTCAATCTACTCCTTGGCAGCTAGAATCAGCCTTCGCTGATTCTATCAACGGCACCGGACACGCGATTCTCGATCTCCCGACTGTTTTTGCTGGCCAGAAGCAATGTGGTGCGAGCCTCGATTCTCAACGAGCACACGGAGAGGGTTGGCTCGAAGATCAAAGTATTTTTAACCGATTGCGGGCTGTAGGCCGAATACTGGACTTTTCAATGCGGGGTCCCAGCTCGAACTACTGGGAACATGGAGCCGGAGTAAAACTCAAAGATACATTGCTAAACGGACTGGTTAACCCAAGCGCGGAGGAAGTTCTAACCAGAATAGAGTCGAGATTCGGTGTCTCATTGAACGTTGCGCAACATAGACGAATTCTCGATACTCTGAACCCATTCAGCGCACCATGGAGCGGAGCAACGGAACAGATCAAGGAACAGCGGTTAGCTCAGGTGACATTAGCACTTGTGGCGGTGTTCCCTCAATTTATTATGCGGTAAGGTTATGAGTTTGAATCGAAGACGATTTCTTGTTCGCAGTGCACAACTTGGGGGAGCCGTTACCCTTAGCAACCTTATTCGTCCCACAATGGTAATCGCTCAAGGAGCTTCAGTAAACAGCGGCGCTCTTGGAAGATATTTCGTGCACGTAGTCCTTGATGGAGGCGTCTGTGGTTTATCTCTGTGTCCGCCAGCCGAGTCAGCTACATTCGCGGCCCTTCAAACCCGTCGCTCAGCCTTGATGGCGCGTCAAACTGGAACTCTCTCGAACGGGACGCCGATCATTACGCCCTACTCCCTTTCCGACGTTTCGATCGCCGGTCATTCTGGCGCACCGTACGGGGTACACCCGTACTTTAAACAAACTGAATGGAGCGGCGTGCTATCGCTGCACGATCAGCTTTCAGCCGGTCGGGGGAGAATTCTGGCCGGGGTTGGAAAGCCCACTGTCGATGGTTCCCATGATTCCGCAATGAAGAAGCTTCTAACCGGCACGGATGTTTGGGGAGGTGGAGTCGCCAAGCATTGGCTCGCTGCGTTAATCGATCGCTACGAAATGCCGGTTGATACCGTTTGGTCTCTTGGGCCACAACCCGGCATTCCTTTAGTGGCAAACACATCGCGGCCGATCACCCTCGACCGCTTGTCTAGTTACGACTACTACAGATGGGGCAGTTATTTAGGTGGCAATCAGACTGCGGACCAAGCCTCCGACTTAGCGCGCGCGTTAGTCGAAGATGAAGACGAGCAGCGACTAACCCCTTCCGGCCAACGACTTAGAGAAGCGGTACTCCACGCATTTAATTCGAGGGACTCAGCGGTGCAACGCAACGCCGCTACGGTCAGATCTGAATGGAGTGGAAATACACAAGTGAGTGGTCTGTTTCAGGACGCGGTAAAGATTATCCGATTTGCGGAGGCGAACGGGAATGTCGAGCCAATGATCATAAGAATAACGGTTCAAGGTTTCGATACCCACGGATTCCAACGTGGTCAAATTGATTCCCATGCAACTTACTTCAATCGCGCCATTGGGTTGATGATGGCCGACTTAGGGTCGATAATGACCAAAACCGCCATTTTGATGGAGAGCGAGTTCGGACGTACGATTCATGACAATTCCCAAGGATCTAGCTTCGCGCCGGATACCCGTGGCACGGATCATGGATGGGCAAACAATCATCTAATTTTTAGTGGTGGATTCCGATCTGCCACTCCGCTTGTCGTTGGTGGAGCAGCCTCTGTCTCTGAACTTACTAATTCAACAATTTTGAGCCGCAAAGCGGACTCGCGACTCCCGGTTGCTGAGACGTTGCAATGGATGGGTATAAATCCTAGCGACGCCTTTCCTGGGGTCGATCTAGGAACTCCGTTAAGATTGTTCGTCTAAATTGCAGCCTGTCGCTGCGCTATCCACTCTGCGCTATCCATTGAGGGCCCCAGCTCCGTCTGCAACATCTTGCTTTTGAACCTGTTTCTCTATCTGAACTTGTTTCTCCACCTGTCCCTTCTGAAAGTACCAAGGAGCCACCCGATTCGAACCGCGTTTAGGCATCGCCTTAATCATAGCGGAGACCCGAGCCGCGTCCAGATCGAGTTCCTTACACACCCAAGAGAAACTAAACGGTTCGGCCGAAAGGACTTCGTCCTCGCCGAAGATCCACGCGGTCGCCTGCTCCATCTCTCGCACGTCGTTTCCCACGAAATCGAGGATAGCCCGCTCTAAAATGGCCAAAAGCAATAGCCTTTCCGGGGAACCGCGTTCGTTATACGGTTCGAAAAGAAAACTACTACTCGTCTCTAGCGTTCCGCTCTTCATACTTTTAACCTTCTCCTTAAGGCTAGACGCGTATGACATCAAAATATTCATTAGGTTTTACCCTGATTTCTCTCTTATTTGTAACAAATTCAGCGTTTGCTGAGTTTCTTTGCCATACCTCGGTTTCGTATGTGTGGCAGAAAACCCAGGAGGAAACAGCAATAGAAGTCTTTTGGGCCAGGCTCGAACGTAAAGGAGCTGACGAAGTCGCTGGAAAACGACTAATTGAGGAGGCTCTCGCTCTCGAACGAGGCAAGGCGCTCAGTGCTTGTCAGCAGGACCATGAAAATTTGGCTGGGTGCGTTTCGGGAAAATTTAGTTCGCTAGCTTCCACGCTGCAGCGCCTCTCGTTCTCTCAGCGTAAAAGCATCGAGGACGCGGTAAACAGCGACTGCTCAGCACGACAGGGTAAATGCTCAAGCGTCAAAGTGGCGGAAACCTCCTGCTCGGAACTAGTCACCGCAAGCTCAAGCAGCAGCGCGTCCGGAAAAGACGCCGGCAAAGACGCGAAGAAAAAGAAGTAAAATAAGAGCGGATGGGCGGTGATGAAGGAGAGTTTACTAGTTGGACTAGGCGGATTTGTAGGAGCTATTACTCGATTTCAAATCGGTTCGCTTTCGCTGCGGTACTTACCACCCACCCAGTTTCCTTGGGCGACGTTTTCGATCAACGTGGTCGGATGTTTCTTAGCCGGACTAGTCGTAGCATGGTTGGAGCGCGCAAATCTAAACGTCTATTTCTATAGCCGCGAAGCTAGACTTCTAATCGTCATCGGATTATTGGGCGGCTTCACGACTTTCTCCGCCTTTGGATTGGAGACAGTTTCTCTAATAAGAACCGGACAAACCACGCTTGCGCTAATCAACGTACTTGGCAGCGTTTCGATCGGGATAATTGCGCTTTGGATCGGAATGCGGGTGGGGGCTTACCTCTAAACCAAGGGCGATAGGTTTTCTGAAATACCTACTTCACCCGCCTCAGCGCCGGCCGTTTCTTCTCCGCCCCAACCGCTGACGATTTTGCATCGTCGGACTCCGCCGCTGAAACGTTCTCCATGCTCGTTGCACCAGCTGGCGCCGCTAACGAAGCTAGGATTTCTTCCGGCGTATCCTCCGGCCACATTCGCATCTGCCCGGACGAGGAGGTCACGGCCCAAATCGCGTCGAACGGAACTTTGCAGGTGAAATATTCGTTTGAGAAAAGTAATTCCGCTTCGATTCCGACACCTTCAGTAATCGTCAAACGCCCGCGAAATAGCCTGCTAACTTTTAGGGTTACGGTGGTTTGCTCAATGAGATGCTCGGGAATTTCAACACCTGGCCTGGAAGGGACGATATGCAGCATCGCGTGATCGTCTTGGAGGAAACGATCGAGCGTTATCTGTTTCTCTCGCGAACGGGGGTTAGCACTCATCGCTTACTAAGTCTCTTCCTTTAAGTCACCGTCTTTAGGTCACTGTCTTTAGGTCTCTATCTCATTACAAATCGAATTACTTTTTCGAACTAATCATCTCAGTAGGTTGTGCAATACTCCTCAACCTTACGATCTCGTCGCTCAGGCGTCGAATCAATTCCTCATCCGACAACCTAGGCTCATCGAGCTGAATCCCAACGCTAAAGTCTACTAGACTTGCGATAGCACGAAAAGCATCCCCTAACACGGTAGTAGATCGGGGATGGAGAAGCTCGGTCATCGGATCGATCCCGCCGAATACCTTTCCCCAACGACGCATCGCCAAGGCTCCTCTTATTTCATAAAGGGTTCGCCCGTCCCCAGAATCTGTAGCGGTTACAGATATCGGCACGTCAAAATCCATCACGGTAGCGACTTCGCCGTTGGCGGCAACAACCGCTTGAACATCAGCAAGACGCACCATCTCCGGCGGGACAGTTACGAGCTTACCGTCCGCTGCTGTGATCCGCACCGTTCTCGACTCAAGACCTAAGACAAGATTCAGGCTGGTCGACCCCTCCAGAACAACTCGATTCTCTTCCGTCGCTGCGGGACTAACAGCGATTAAACGTAGCTCGGTGTCGCTCAGCGCTCCATTGGTATCAATGGACTCCGCATAGCCGATATCGCAGCCTCCAGCAGCTGTGATCACTATAAAACTGAGAAATACTCTAATAGTCACATTGGGTTAGATGCTTGCAAGCCCGCGACCATTTCAGGAACAGCAGAGGGGCATAACCCTCCATTCTGACTAAAGAAATCTCCTAGAGGTGCCGAATTATCCTATTGGACGGAATCATCCATGGGAGGGTTCGGATTTGACTAGCTTTGAGCCCGGCGAACTGTTCGCTGGACGATACAAGATTCTACGTCGCCTAGGAGCAGGCGGGATGGGAGCTGTGTATCTTGGCTGCGATCCGCTCGAAGAGGAATTTCGCGTAGCGTTAAAGGTTCTCAATCCTGGACAAGCGCAGAACTCAACCGCCCGCGAACGTTTTAGAAACGAAATTACGGCTTCTTACAAAATCAATCATCCACACGTCGTGAAAGCGTACGAATACTTCGATGCTGAAGACCTTCAAGCATATGCGATGGAGTACGTAGATGGTGGTGACCTAATGGAACGGATGAACGCTGGGGTTCCTGGCGTCGCCGAAACGATCGATATCCTTCTCCAAACAGCGGATGCGTTAAGCGCAATTCACGCCGCTGGAATTATTCATCGGGATTTAAAACCGGAGAACATTCTTCTAACGAGAAACGGAAACGTAAAAATCACGGATTTCGGCGTGGCTCGCCTAAAAGATGCTCGCACCCTTACCAGTGCGGGAACTATGGTCGGAACCCCCAAATACTTAGCGCCAGAGTATATCGAAATCGGCGAGTGCGATGCGCGCGGCGATATTTTTGCTCTCGGAGTAATCGCATACGAACTACTTTCCGGAGAGGCTCCGTACGGCAACGAAACTAATCCAAGCAAAATGCTGGAACGACTACGTCAGATACCGAAACCGCTAGCAAAACTCTGCCCTGAAGTGTCCGTTGGACTAGGTGCGGTAGTAATGAAAGCGATGGAGACTAAGGTCTCCAAACGATACCAAACGGCGAAAGATCTAATGGAAGATCTTAAGCTAGTAAAGGCGGGCGAGTCTCCAAAAATTGCGACGCAGACGCAGCAGGAGATCGACAAACAGAAAAGAACACCAACGAATCCTGGAACGCTTTTCGGTATCTCTGGATCCGCCACGACGGTCCGTCCTATTACTGCTCCACCTACGAACATTATCGAACAGCAGCCTAGTCATCCAATGGCCGAGTCCTTGGCTATCCCCGCCTCCACCGAGTTTCATGAGACTCCGTCGATGATGTCGCGGTTGGCGCATGCGGAACAAGAAACCGCACCGCAATCGTATAGAGGTATCGGTAGGTGGCGCAGAGCCAGCGTTGCAATCATTTTTACTTCGATACTGGTTGTATCAACTGGGGTTGCTTATAGAGCCTTCGCTCCCACACTCGATCAATTGCCGGATGGAAACTACACAGGGCAAGCGTTTGGACTATTTGGCCAAGGTTCTCAAACGCCGATTGGACTCATCCGCTCCAGCCCCAATACGGTGGTAGTTCTCGGAAGAGCCGGGTGCGCTCCCTCAAAACTAGAAGGACAAAGCGGCGAGTTCTCCTGCGGAGATTTACACTTCAAACTAAACGTTCAGGCCGTAACGGACTCAAGCGCAATTGGCGTAATCACGGAGCAGTCGTGGCAAACCCGTGGAACATGGAGCATCAGCAGACGATGATTCGCCATTTCGTTATCGGTATCACCGCGTGGTTGCTTACAGCGTCCAACAGCGCTGCACTGGAAATTCAACACACTCCTCCGCTAGTTTCTGATAATGACCAACAAACTAACGCAACTTTTACAGTTATCGCTCCAGAAGCTACGACCGTGCGCTTGTTGGCCACGAAGGCGGGATTCGGAATCGTTACCCACGAACTACATCCCGATACCAGCACCTCCGCGGGAGAATTTAGCATCGCATTACCGATTGAGGGTGTGATCGGAAACAAGTATCAATTCCAGGCTCGAACAGCTTCGGGAATCGTTTCGCAAAGCGAGAATTACCAAATTATCGGGGAAGCGGATCAAACCAAGCGCGACAAACTCGCCGAGCTCGAAGCCGAACTCGAGATACTCGACCGTCAAATCGTCTCAAAAAGAAGAGCTTTAGCGGTCCTTAAAGAGCGCTCCCGCGAGCTCGCATTCGCTACCGATCCCTTACGAGCCAAAGCTCGCACACTCCTGAATGCACTCCCAAATGTACTTCCAAATATACTCCCAAATATAGAGTCGCGACATGAGTAAATTAATCTGCACATTCGTTATCTACCTAGCCGCCATGTGTATGAGCCTCACCTGCTTGGCTGAGCAATTGGTGATAAAACTAAAGGGTGTGTATCCGATCAATAAGGCGTGGATAGCCGCTTTAGAGCACAATACCGTTTCGATCTTGCCTGCAAACGCAGTTGTCGAGGAGTCGATGACAGTTGTTACTGCAGAATACCAAGGTGGCGAACCTGAAAAACTAACTGCGGTGCTTCTAACTAAAGACAATGAGCTAGTCGCGCCGATTTTCGATGATACAGATTCGATCACGCGCGACATTTTGTCGCTTAACGATAAACTCATGCTTATCGACCAGCAAAAAGAGGCGCTGATTAGCACATCTCAGCAGCTAACCGACGCCATCAACGTTGAACGCGCTCGAATCGGAGATATTCGATGAGTAGGAGGAGAATCTCAACGATCGAACTAGTGGTCGCTGGATTAGTGGCTGGACTTATAGTGAGCATCGCTGTGCCGTTAATTTTTCGATGAGCAAAAGAGGCGAGTCAATATGAATACGAGCTCGAAAATATCAGCGAGATCCCTATTGGGAATGCTTCTTTTCGGAATCGTCGTATCGTGCGATCACGCAACAACGCTGTCGCCAGATCCAACCACAGCAATCAAGAGCACTGTCGTTCTCGTCACGACTCGCGACATTTCAGCCGGCGAGGAACTAACGGTACAAAACTGCCGGATCGCCGACTGGCCGGTGCAATATCTCCCTGAGGGTTACTTAACGAGTCTGCGCGAAATCAACGGGCGGGTAGCGCTGGGTCCAATCGCGTCAAACTCCGTTGTAGCGCTGAACGTGCTTGGGCGGGTCGTAGCACCCATCAAACTCGCTTCACCTCCCGAAAATCAGAGCTAGGTATCAGCTAATCGCTATCATCTAAAGCGCGTTAAATGCCGACTGTTAACCTAGCATGAGTGGATTATTTTCTAAGCTTAACAAACGGTTGCCGAGCCGAGTTCCATCTGGAGATGCGATTCCTATTGCACGCGTTATTCACAATCAGCCGGTACCGGAGAATGCGAGTCCGAAGGAGCTGGATACGCTCGTCACTACTCCGAGCGCTCCGTTTGAAAGCCGGACGCTTGAACATGCCTCAGCATCAGTATCGGCATCAGATGCCTGGATAACTCTTAGCGATTTTCTAAACGATCCGCTCGTAACAGATATCTTCATTTCTCAGCCTGATAGCGTGAACATTCGGAAAGCAGGACACTCGGCGTGTTCCACGATTCGTTTGGATGAGTCACACTACAGAGCGATATGCGAAGACGTAGAAAATCAGTTAAAGACCCGCTGCACCGAAGAGAATACGTTTCTGATAGGGGCCGTAAATTCTCCATTACCGGCTCGAGTCTCGCTTACTCATCCGGAATTAAACGGTACGGAATGGTTCGGTATTCATCTCCGGATCCCGCGACTAACGCCGACGTTCTACGATCTTATTAAAGCAAAGATGCTTCCGGCACCGCTTGCAAGCTGGCTCACTGAAGCACTCGCTTCACATTGCGTACATGTCGTAGTGTGTGGTGCTCCACATTCTGGAAAAACAACACTGACCGCGACCCTTACGCACGCAGCCCCTAGCGAGGAACGCATTGTAGCGATTGAGGCTTTTCCGGAGCTCTTTCCTCCGTCTAGGCGACTCGATCGATTGTGCTATCAATTCGCCGTTAGCTCTAACGCAAAAAGTGACTCCGATTTGCGGCAAGGAATACTGGAGATCGCGCTAAAGACCGTCCCTGATCGAATCGTAATAACGAATGCTCCGGGGAGCGTGTCGATTCAAAGGGCGCTACATTCATCGGTGCCGACCGTAGTCGAATTCACCGCAGCGGCGGCGGAGCCAGTAATCGAATATCTCCAAACGTTAGACAGCCCGCTTCCGATCGTCCTATTGGAAACTCAGCTTCATGAGAAAAAGCCCGTTCTGCGCCAAGCTGTCGAAATAGCTTCAGGAAAGATTGCAGACCTCGTGGCTTTTCACTCCGTAACGGATGAAAAACGTCGCTGGATACGCAGCACGGAGCCGTCTATCGTGAGGGATCTACTACTTGAACGTGGACAAGACTTAAAAATCGGACCAACACTTCTAGATCCGACCCCTGCAGATGCAGCCCTTGATGAGAGCAGCGAAGGCGATTAAGGTTACGGTGAGACTTTAATCCATGGCACGAGTACTAATAGTTGAAGATTCAAAGAGCCAAGCCGCTGTGATGGCTGAGATCGTCCGCAACGCGGGACACGAACCGACGATCGCTGCTGAATCGGCTGCGGTGGTGATGAACGCAGTTAACGCAAATCAACCAGCCTTGGTATTATTGGACTTGATCTTATTGGGACCAAACGGTCAGCCGGCAGCGGATGGATTTCAACTTTGTGGAGAGATTAAGCGCAAAAACCCGAACATCCGCGTATTGATCGTTTCGGCCAAAGGGGACGAGGATTCAACGGAGTGGGCGATGGCTCAAGGTGCTGACGGGTTTCTACAAAAGCCATTTACCGTTGAGGACTTAATTGCGGTGATCGGGCAAGTGATGAGCGAGTCCGGGACGACATAGATCCAAGGAGCGAACTAGAAATGGAGATTTTAGTTATCGATTCCGACCCCGCCGCCCGTGCGGTGCTGCTTGGACGGTTACAGGAACTAAAACGTGGCCGAGAGCTGCAGGCGATCGAGCCGATTCCACTACTTCCAAAAGGAATCGCCGCTAAAAATTTCGCTTCCGTTGGAGCAATTATCCTTGGACCAGGACTTGCGCAATCAGCATCAGGTGTACTTGAAGCCCTGGCTGCTAAACCCAAATGTCCGATCGCAGCTCTATTTTATCCAGCACCGTCCGGCACGGTATCCGTAGCCGTGGATAACGACGATGCGTTACGGTTATTCTTAATTCAGTCGCTTGCTCAATCGCAGTTAGCAAAGCTTGCAGAAGCGCGCAAAGTTATCGGAATCGCTCAATTTGCCGGAGGCGTTGGCGCCACAACGCTTGCGATCGAACTAGGAAAACAGATCGCCGGAGCTGGAAACAATACCACCGTCGTCGATTTGGATGATGTTACGAGTTATCTGTCCGTCCTAGCAAAGGCTGCGCCGAGATATCGCGCTGCGGTAAGTGACGCACTAATGCAGGGCTCAGTTAGCGACACGACGCTATCAGATCTGCTTGCCCCATTTTCGGAAAGACTCACAGTAGTTCCTCAACCTGAAAGTTACGCAGAAGCGTTTCACTTTAAAGCAAACGTTTTAGAAAACGCTCCGGTTTCTAGTGCGATGGTTAATTCGTTACTGTCGAGCCTACGGGCAAAAGATCACACAGTTATATTGGACTTAGCTAAGTCATGGGGGCTCGCGACATTTGCTGCCTTACCACGCTGTGGGCAGATTTTGTTCGTCATTTCAGCTGAGTCGACCGACCGAGTGAAAACTTCGATTGAATGCCTACGAAGACTAAAGAAGGAATCTGACGCAGGCGATGAATTCGATACCATGAAGTGGAGTATCGTTGTTACGAGAGCGGATCCGGCGCAGGCATCTGAAATCCGAAAGATTATCAACGCTGCGGAGATGTTTCCTGAATCGGTTCATGTAAATTTCTTGCCCGCACCCAACACCCCCGATTTTAACCTCGAAGTTGCCCGTATGTGTGAGCAGTTGGGGTAGAGCTGGGACCGCGGACCGCTGGTCCGCTTGATCGAAGGAAAGAATGCGATCGTGCGGACCAGCGTGTCGAATATCAAGACATAGCTTACACTGGTCAATGAACAGAGAGGGCTTAGAGAGGGGGGTACCCCCTCTCTAAATTTTTGCGTTTACGGAAGCACAAAGCTGCTTTTCCCGGTTTCTAGACTAACCTCTCGAACAATCGAGTTTCGGTAGTAGATTGCTAGGGATGAGTCGAGCTCTTCAAGGCGGATGTATTCGTTTGCTAAGGCATGACAGGCAAAGAATCTCCTTTGCCCGAAGCTAAAGCGACCCTGCTCATCCACTCTCACTACCGTGGAGCCATCGGGATAGCTTGGAATTTTCGGATTTCTGATAAACTTTTTTCTACTCTTTATGTAAAATTCCCCGGGCACTTTCATATTCAACGCTTCGTGCGGGCGCACGTAATTAAACTCTTCCTTAATTTCAGAAAGTAACGGCTGCCAGCCGCTAAAGCTTTCAGGTACCCCTTTAGTTCTCACGGAGCTTTCTAAGCTGCCGTGAAATCTCTCTACTTTTCCTTGAGTCTGCGGATGATTGATCCCGCTAAATATCAACCGCAGGTCCTGCTTCATCAGCCAGACGGAGAATTTTGATAACCCAAATAGGTGGCTGACTGACCACCAGGGTACACCGTGATCGAGTAATATTGCGTCTGGAACCCCATATTCTTCGAAGATTTCTTCAAATGCTTGCTTCACATCAGAAGTTTGCTTGGACACTACCGCCTTCAATCCAATCACATATCGGCTGTGATCATCTACAACGCTTAAAGGCTCACAACACACTGAGCCTACTCCCATCGGACCCTTAAAGTCGGTCTGCCAGAGTTCGTTGGGATTGGGTCTTTGAAATCTCTTCAACGCAGGGCGATGCTTATCTTCAGTCGCTATTAAGCCGTTTCTCTTTATTACCCTGTCGATCGTTATTACTGGGACGTCCTTGCCCTCTCGCTGCAATAAGACTCTTAGCTTCTTTCCACCCCAACCGTATTTGCTTCTTAGCTCGCAGATTCGAGCTTCAAGTCCTGCTTCAAGCTTTGTCGGTGAGATATGCGGGCGTCGGCTTCTATCACAGAGAGCTCCAATTCGCTGTTCGTCGTTAAATCTTCTTATCCACTTATGAGCTATCGTTCGGCTCACGCCGTACTCTTTGCACAACTCGCTCACCGATTCACCATCAAGCGTTCTTTGCACTAATTCAACTCGCAGATCCACGCAGCTCTTCTCCTTCCAGGGCATAGAATCCAAGCCTCCTAAAGCTCAAACTCTCACCCTTAAAATGTGTAAGCTATGTCATGATATCGAACACAGCGGTCCGCGGTCCAGGATCCAGGGTCTAGTGTCCGAATTATACTATACGCCTCAGCGTTTCGACCGCAGTTTTAACGGGCGTCACATTTCCCCCTGCCGGATTTTGTTTCATCTCAATCGAGATCCAGCCGGTATACTTCGCCGCAGCAAGGGCATTCACTAATCCTCGATAATCGACAGGCGAGTTCGCATTAACGGCGGCCAATTGTGGAGCGCTAATGTGGAAATGTCGTAAATAATTTGCGTTTCGCCTTATGGACTCAACCCCATTTTCACCGGAAAGATACATTCCAGCAGAATCGAGATGTAAACCGAATCCGCTTGAATCTACTTCAGCCACCAGCGCTGAGCCCTCATCCGCCGTTAAGATATAATCAGCGCCGTACTCTGCGGGATTCGGCTCGATGCACAATGCCGTGCCACATTTAGCAGCATGCTCACCAAGCGTTTTAAAAAATGGTATCGCAATTTTGTTAGCTTCAGCCACCGTCAAGGCACCGCGCAATCGATTCTTAGGAGAGCCGAATACAAGCGCTCCAGCGCCAAGCCATCCTGCGATCGTAATAATCTTTTCTAAAAGCTTCCCGGTTGCAATCCTAGCTGATTCATTACCAAAGATTACCAAGTCGTTTCGTCCGAATAAAAGGGACTGCAATGCGCAAACTTTTAATCCGCGCCCCTGCCAGGTAGATCGTAACTGAGAAGCTTCCGATTCAGTGGCTGCATTGAGGTCTGCCCAAGTCTTTGTTGGGGCAAGCTCAATTCCAGTAACGCCGAGACTCGCCAGAACTCCCGCAACTTCAGCATCCTCATCCGGATTCCAAGCAAGATTTGAGATCGCTAATTTCATACTGTTGCGCTCTTTTTCAAGGCGAGTTGCTGCTCATGCACAAAGCTCTTTAGCTCGCTCAATTCCTGCTCCTTAGAATAAAGATATCCGTCGCTTCCGCCCCATAAGGTTGCGTATTTTGAACGATAGTCGAAGAACGCCGGAACTCCGGCCGGGACGTTGGAAAAATCGATGCCGAAACAGTGCGCTGCGACCTCCGCAGTACTCACCGGAGCGCTAGAGATATTGAGTAACTGAATGTTGTGCTTCTCCGCTATCTCGATATCGCGCGTCAAATTTTGCAAGTTATAGAACTGATAGACCGATTTGGCGTTTATCTGCGAAAGATTATTACCGTGCAGAAAATCAAAGATGATATTCTTCTTGATTCCTAAACCAAACAGACCCGGAAGCCTGATAATCGTAGCGTTGAATCGGGATGCGGCAAACTGTTCGAGCGCGAAGCGATGCTTTCCATAAGGAGTTTGGGCTTCAACATCCACAGCGGTATCCTCGTTGACCTCAACTGGACGCGGATAGACGGCTATCGTAGAAATCAATACGAATCGCTTCGCAGACACCGTCTCTAGCGGACGCATAAGCGTTTGCAGGACTTCCCAATCTGCAGCGGGATTTTTGTTTGCAATCCACATCGCACCAGGCGCCCCACAGCAAACCACTAAGTCGAACTCCTGGCCTGCCATGCTTTCGATATTCTTCGAATTGTATAGGTCGGTAAATTTCTGCTGAGCAAGCAAATTACTACCAACGAAACCTGTATGCCCGATCAACGCTGTTCTCATGCTCCACCTACTGCTGATTTAGGATTATAGTACCCGGTACAAGCACGATACAGCGTCTGCAATATCAGAAGATTTCCGCGATATTTCGAAATTTTCGTCGGTATTTCACCGGGAGGATACGAACGAGTAACAGGGACTTCGCACACGTTAAAACCTAAACGTCCGGCGCGAATAGCCAAATAATAGTGCAACTCGTACTGAGAGAAGATATCTCTGAACGGATTTACACGGCCATCCAAGAGAAATTTCCTGCTATACGCCCTGAATCCGTTGGTCGTATCTGTATATTTGACACCAGCAGCCAAAGAAATCATCGGAGCATGTAATAACTTTATTCCCGCCAGTCTAATAGCTGGATTGTTCTCCATCTTACCACCCGGCACGAATCGGGAGCCCTGAACGTGATCAAATCCAGCATCGAGTTTACTTATGAACTTGGGGATCGCATCCGGATCATCCTTATTATTGCCGTCGATCAGGATCACTCCCTCGTACCCCTGCTGCATGCACCACGCTAATCCGACTCGGAGCTGCGCGCTCAACTTTCCGGGCCCAGTTTTAGTGAGCAATGCGCGCACGTTAGTTTCTGCCAGCAACGCTGCCTCTAAAGAGCCGTCAGTGCTTCCGCCATCTACGATTACTGCGTCAGCCAGCGTGTTTAATTGTTGCATCCGTCGCAGTTGGGTCTGGATCCTTGCACCTTCGTTGATCACCGGAATTATTACGGCATAACGATTAGCTTTCGGTCGCATTTCGGCGCGTGTGTACTGCGGAACCTCCCAAGCCTCAGTGTTCATAACGGGAATCCTTCAACTAAGCGCTTGCAACAGACTCGGTGCCTGTTTCGACTGTGGAGCTTACCACATTTCTTCGATTCTCTCGATTACCGATTAATACTGAGGAATTTTTCTCTTCGACAACGAAGTAGGCGGGTCGTTCCTTACTTTCAACTAGCACTCGCCCAAGATACTCACTCACCACCGCGAGCACGATATTGAGAACGAAAAAGCCCAACGCAATCTGCGTCGAGAGTGTGACCCAGCCGGCGGCTACATCCTGCTTAAATAAAGCGATCAACGCGATGTATCCGAAGTAAAGAAAATTAACGCCGCTTACGGTAAGGCCTAATAAACTGACTATTCGTAGCGGGCGGATAGAATTGGACACAACCACGTCGATCCCGAGGTTCACGGACTCAAAAAATCCCCGCCGCAATGCCTTACCCGGCCGTGGCGCTAGCTCATAGTTGAACAACACCGGCTTTGAGCCCACGAACGTCGTAAGTGTCTTGAGGTAGCGAAACTTATCCTTAATTTGGTTCAGCGAATTGAGTAGCGCACGATCAAGCGCGATGAAGTATGTAGTGTGGGCGATCAAATTGAGATCGAGCACCGAATTACATAACCAGTAAAAGCCTCGATATGCGATCGACTGCAGCCATGGCACTTCAGACCGAGCGGGATCAAGCTGACCTACAACGAGCCCACCGTTTGAGGTTCTGACCGATTCAATCATTTCTGGAACCCGCGCCACGGGATCGACCGCTGGCAACATTACGACGACGTAATCACCGATCGCAGTCTCAAAACCGGCGGCAATCGCAATTTCAAGCCCGAATTTTCTAGAAAGCCGAAGGTAACGGACTCCGTCGAATCGTTTTAACAGACCATCAATTACCCGGGATGTTCCGTCTCTTGACCCATCATCGATCAACACGATCTCGAAATTCTCATATCGAGTTGAAAGACACCCGTATAGTTCATCTACGAAAGACTCTAAAATATCCGCATCGTCGCAAATTGGTGCGACCATTGAGATTAACGCTGTTCCGTCCAGCTTAGAATTCATTTCGGTAAACACTCCAAATTAAGCAGCTCTGAGACTAGCAGTTCTTGGGACTGCTATATAGTGCCGCCGGGAAGACCAAGTTTAGAGTATTGTCGAATGGGCTGTTATTTCCAGATGCCCTGTCAGCCCATCAAACATATCAAACACGTTATCGATTTTCCCGCCTATTACGCACGACAATCCTGGCAGACCGTGATCTCGTTTTAAAAGGATCGGGCGGGCATCATCGAGTCGTTTCTGGGTAACAACGTCACGCATCGCGTGGAATTCAACCTAAGCTCGTCCTAAGCACGAAGACGCATCGGCTCGATCGAGTCGGACAATTCATTGTCAACCTGGCTGAGTTCCCAGTTTTTTTGAAGGTTCATCCAAGTTCCTGCAGAAACTCGCAGTGCCTTAGCTAGCATTACGGCCATCTCAGCAGAAATTCCTCGTCGACCCTTACAGATCTCATTAATTTTCGACGCATCCATCCTAAGGTGGCGTGCCAACCGGGCTTGGGAAATATTGTTCTCCTCCAACATCTCCAGAAGAATTTCCCCCGGATGAACTGCGATGGCAAACGATCCATCAAGCGTTTTCATATAGCTAACTCCGTCAGTGATAATCTACGATCTCAACAATCTCGGCATTTTTCCCTTCCCAGATAAAGCAGACGCGATACTGGTCATTTATCATAATGGCGTGCTGGCCTTTCCGATCACCCCTCAATGCGTGCAAGCCAAGGCCGCCTCTGGCTCGTAAGTCATTCAAGGATTCCACCGCCGCCAGGAACGCCAGTCGGTTGCGTGCTACGACATGGAGTATCGATGGCAAAGTTTTACGGGCCTCTTTTGTGTCATTCCCCAAGGCAATATCGCGGGTCGCCTTGTTTCTGTATGACTTAATTGCCACATTGTGATATTGTCACAATCCGACAATAATTTCTAGTAGAAATCGGAACGATCCTCAGAAAAAGGGGACAGTTCCTTCCGTCTCTATTTAATCGAAAAAGCGGGTCGATCCTGATAACTCTTAGAGAAGAGTCATCCGTGTTTCCCATTAACACCGAAGAAGTGGGGCGATTTTCGGGTCAAGCGATTGGCCAGCCATAAATAGGGACGGAAGGAACTGTCCCTGAGTGATCCCCACGAAATTTGAGTCGGTATAGCGCCCGCATGAGCCGATCAATCGGTGCGACGTAGGGCTGTAATATTCTACACTGGAGCTCGCGGAGAACGCGGAGATCTTCGGATTTACCTCCGCGTTCTCCG
>JBGSNS010000151.1:0-7599 GCA_041739515.1 Bdellovibrionota bacterium | reverse complement strand
AGCGAATCATCCGCAACAGGTCGAGATAATACTCCCACGTCAGATCTGGGTTTAAGCCATTAACGATATGGATCTCGGTCATCCCAAGAATATAACGCTCGCGAATCCAATTTTCAGCATCCGCAATCTTCATCGTGTACGCAGACGGCATGCCTTCTTTAAGTCTAGCAAATGAACAGAATACACAGCTCGCTTCGCAGACGTTGGTGGAGTTTAAATGCAAATTTTTATTGTAGTAGGTGATGTCGCCGTGAAGTCTCTCGCGCACCGTGTTGGCGAGTTGGCCGATAGTAAGAAAATCCGGATGCTCCAGAAGAGTAATTCCGTCTTCGAGAGTAAGGCGGGTACCTGAGTGAACTTTGTCTGCGATCGTTGCGAGTGAGTCGGCCATATCGAGCTCGCAGGATAGGTGGGGCGAGCCTGGTTTGCAATGGCGGGGTTTGCAACGGTTGCCTGCGGAGCCAAACTACTTCGTAACCTGTTCCGCGGGTTCCCTCCAAATTACTTTAACGTCTTTCGAGGACAGATCTACACACGAAGTCGTTGCTCCATACGGAGGAAGGAGTTTGCACTTAACTTCATCCGTTAAAATGCAAAGAATCGTCTTCGGACCGAAGATCTCTTCGTTAGCGAGCTTGTTAACTCGGTCCCGAATTTCGGCGAAACTTTTGTAGAGACGTCGCTCGCCTCCGTCGGGGAGTTTTTCGATAGGTTCCCGAGTTTCAAACGCTATGTAACGGAGTTGTCCGTTTTGACGCACTACGAAAATCGGAGCGGTGTGCTGAATGCCGGTCGGCTTGGTTGGATCGATAATATACGCTGCATCAATTGACATCTTCGTTTGTCGCCCGAATTCACACATCACTAGGGTGTACACGTCGCAGTCAAACGTTTTGGTAGTGAGTCCCGCCACGATCGATGGCTGAGCGGCGTCAGTCACCTTGAACTTTTCCTTTAAGTACCGATGTAAAGTCGCAAGCACTTCGACGTGGGACATCCCGATTTTCGAGTTAGCGTTAAGAATGGATATTTCCGTCTTCATTTCAGAGATTATCTGAGCAAGTGCCACTCGAGCACGTTTCTCTAGCTCCGGTGGAGCGCCTTCGCGGGCGAAAATCGCTTCAAATAGCGGGGACGGCTTAAAATCAGCAAATTTTTTCGATGTATCCAAAAGCTCTGCATCGGACGGGAGGTCCTGCAATAACGTTCGAAGTTTCTCGCCAAGCTCCTTAGTTTCAGGGCGGTAAAATTTATCAGGCTCTAGTAGTTCCGTGCGTCCGGATCGTTTTAGATCGACCAGTAACGCTGCGTCGGGCGCGAAGAACATTCCGTGTCCGAACGGAACGACCGGAAGAATTGAATACAGTTCAATAAGTGATTGTGAGTAACTATCGGTGGCTGCAAGTTTGGCGATCTCTAACCCTTGTCGAATCGAACGATAGTCGTTTGAGCTAAGATCTGACTTAAAATGAAACGCAGCTACGGCGTTAAGGATATGATCTTCTGCAGAGAGCTGTGCAAGTTCCTCAGCACTTCGAGCGCGCCATGTGGTGGCGCGCGCATGCAATTCCACATCGTTTTGCATCGCTAGTTCTAGATTGATAGTGGTAGGGATCGTAGCAGGTGATGTCGATCGGAGAATGCCAGACATTTTTTCCGGCTCCGCACCTGCGGCTGTGCGTGCTCCCGCTATAACTGACAACGCGATCGCTAAACTAACTGCTGATATTGGAGGTATTGCTCGTGGCGTGTCGTGAAACATAGGGTCGCCAATCTTACGCCTTTGGCGATCCGTACTCTAGCCTAGAGTTGCAGCGAAACTCAGAAAATATAGTGTTATCCGATAGTTATGTAGGCTGATTTTATTTACGAGAGACTCAAAGGATCGACTTTGCGGGCCTTTAAAAGTCCGTTGAATCGTATCCGCTCAAGTTGCTCAATAGTCACTCGCCCGGTGGTAATTAGCCGCAGATACTCCTCGCTAAGACTAGTTCCAAAAATTCCGTAGTCATCAGAGGCTAGCTGCACGTTAACGCCGTGCTTTAGCAAATTAGCGATTGGGTGAGCATCGTAGCTCTTAACGGAGCCGGTCATAACGTTGCTTGTAGGGCACACGTTTAGCGGCGTTCCAGTGTCGCGCAGCAGCGCCATAAGTTCTGGATCATTCGCGGCTGCGATTCCGTGCTGAATCTCGTCTGGCTTCACAAACTCTACATCGTGCCGCATGCGATCAGCGCTCGTGCATTCTCCGCAATGAAGTTTGACGTATAATCCGTTCGCGCGCGCCACGGAGAAAAATTCAGCAAACTCTACAACATCTCCATGAGATTCATCACCGAACAGGTCGATTCCTGAGAAGAGCCCGGTTGCAAGTGCTGATTGCATGGGAGGTTTCCAATCGATCGGAATCTCTCGTGCGTGCCCGAGTTCGACGCGTACTTCGAGTTTATCCGATACCCGAGCGATCTCGCCTGCGATCGCTGCCGCGTAGTCCTTCCAGTCGACGCCGACTCGTGCGGGCGCTGTAAGTGGGACACTGGCTTCTGCTAGTACGACCCCATCTGAGATTAAATATTGAAAGGCGCTCCGCGTAACGAACGCTACGTTTTCTAACGAATTTAAAACCGGCAGATAATATTCGGTCAAAAAAGCTAAGAAATTCTGAAGCGAGCCGAAGGAAGGAGAGGGTGGATTCGGGATCAGGCGCGGTGAAAGCTCACGATAGGTATCGATCGGCGCGGATAGCAATAAATGCAGATGTTTGTCAGCTTTCGGTAACGCACGGATCGCGTCGAGGTTCGAGTAGCTGTTCACAAGGTCCTTCACGGCTTATCGAGCATAGCCGGATTCTAGAGTTTAGGGGAGGAACATGTGTTCGATGACAGCAGGTGCTGGTACCGAACTGAACTTCTCCCTTTGTGGCCTTAGTGTCCTTTGTGATTAAAATCTAGGATCGCGTTGTTGCGATCTGTCTATTTTCTCACCAAAAAGAACACTAAGACCACAAAGGAATTGACTGAAAGTCGAGATTCTAGGCACCTCGACCCCTAAGGCCTCTGCTCTACGATGCACGCACGCTAATTTTCTTAGTTTGCTTCTGCGCCGCGGCAGCCTTGGGAAGTGTGATAGTCAACACGCCCTTGCTAAAGTTCGCCTCGACTTTATCCTCGTCAACTTCAACTAGCAGAGGAAACTGTCGCATAAAACTGCCGTAAGTCCTCTCCGAGTAATACGCGCCGCCTTCCTTCGATTCTCTTTCCTCCTTCTTTTCACCACGCAGAGTTAAGCCATCCTTCGTAAGCGATATATCGATATCGCCTTCGTTCATCCCTGGAAGTTCCGCCGTCACCTTGTAGCGCTTTTCATCCTCTGTAAGCGCAACTTTAGGCGCAAACGCACTGAGCTTTTCAGACGTTCCGGTCGCAGCTCCCAGCTCGAAGCCGGAAAACATGTCGTCAAACACCCGGCTCATTCTACGCTGTAGCGAGTCGATCGGCGCACCACCGGACGTTAATGAAGAGGTCCACGGTGACCAAGAAGTAGGCATGAGGTAGCTTTTGGACATAAAAAACTCCATAAAAATAAAAATATTGTACTTCTTTGAAGGAACGCTCTCTTTCGCTCCCACACTCAATACATAAGCATCGAATCACGAATTTCAAGTAAGAAAGTGCATCTCCTAAGTCATTGGTTTTTAAGGTAGGTTATCCCGCGATGACCCAAGAACCTGAAAATCGGATTGCAGCTCTAATCGCCGAGTTACACGATCATGCCCATCGATATTACGTTTTAAATCAGCCATCGATTAGCGACGCTCAATACGATGCTTTGTTTAGGGAGCTGGAGGAGCTGGAGCGCACACATCCCAATTTAGTTCGAGGAGATTCTCCTACGCAGCGTGTTGGCGCTGCCGTACGCGCAGGATTTGAGACGCGCAAACATCGTGAGCCGATGTTATCGCTGAATAATGCGATGGATGAGCACGAGTTAACGGAATTTTACCAGCAAGTTGAAAAGCTCGCTGCAATGCAAGGAGCTCCCATTGAATTTTGCGTCGAGCATAAATTTGATGGAGTGGCGTGTTCTCTTACATACGAAAGGGAGGTGCTTGCTCAGGCTCTTACGCGTGGCGATGGAGAAAACGGCGAGGTTATTACGGATAATGTACGAACGATTAATTCAGTTCCGCTGCGGCTGCGTGGTGAGAACGTTCCGGATTTAGTCGAAGTGCGCGGCGAGGTATTGTTTTTGCGTTCAGCGTTTGATGCCCTCAACGCAGAACGTATTGCAACGGGAGACGATCCGTTTGTGAATCCGCGAAACGCAGCTTCAGGAAGTTTGCGACAGCTAGATTCTCACGAGACGGCGGGCAGACCGCTTAGTTTTTTTGCTTATTCACTGCTAGGCGTCTCGTCGACATCTCATTTTGAATCCCTTAAAACTTTGGCGAATTTTGGATTTCTTATCTCTCCGATTGCTAAGGTCGTTTCCGGGCTCGAGGAAATGAGGCGCACCTATCAGCACGGAATTGAAACACGCCACGCGCTTGCTTATGACATCGATGGTTTGGTTTTTAAGCTTAACGACGTAGCGCTTCAAGGAAAACTCGGGTACCGGCAACGTTCGCCGCGTTGGGCGATCGCAGCTAAGTTTCCACCGGAAGAGGCGTTTACAACGTTGCGAGGTATCACCATTCAAACCGGCCGCACGGGCGCATTGACCCCGGTAGCTGAGCTGGATCCGGTAGCAGTTGGCGGCGTTATGGTCAGTCGCGCCACTCTTCACAATGAGGAGATGATTAGGCGCAAAGATATTCGCATCGGCGATCGTGTGGTCGTTAGGCGGCAAGGAGATGTGATTCCAGCGGTGGCCGCCGTTGTTGTGTCCGCGCGAAACGGAACTGAACGAGCCTGGAGTTTCCCTACCGCTTGTCCGGTGTGCGGAGCAGCGATCACACGTAGCGAGGACGATGCAGTGCAGCGCTGCGATAATCGCGAGTGTGGCGCAAAGCGAATTGGGCGAATCCTTCATTATGCGGCACGCTCTGCAGCAGACATTGAGGGGCTAGGTGAGAAATCCGTTGAAACGTTACTTAAGCATAACTTAATCACCGATTTGCCGAGTATTTATGAAATCGATCATGAAGCGCTCTCCAAGCTGCCATCATGGGGAGAGCTTTCCGCCAAAAAATTGTTAGCAGCGATCGAGAAAAGTAAACACATCCCACTACATCGTTTTATCTTCGCTCTCGGAATTCGCCATGTAGGTGAGCGCAACGCAGAGGTCTTGGCGCGAGAATTTAAAACGCTCGAAGCGTTTCTTGCAGCGCGCAGTTTTGAGTCGATAAACGATATCGGTCCGGAGACGGCAGCTTCAATCATCGAATTTCTAAACGATTCGGCGGAGCAGCGTATGCTTGCTAGGTTAGCAGCGCTTGGAGTTGCACCGCAGCCGTACGAAGCTCTGTCGCTGGGCGACACCTTCGCTGGTAAAACTGTGGTGTTAACCGGCACGTTATCAACCATGAGTAGACCGGATGCTGAAGCAAAGATTAAGGCGCTGGGCGGGAAAACTAGTGGCTCTGTTAGTAAGAAAACGTCGCTAATCGTCGCTGGAGCGGAGGCTGGGTCTAAACTCGACAAAGCGCGGGAGCTTGGTATTACCGTATTATCTGAAAGTGAGTTTTTGGAGATGTTGCAGTGACTATAGGATCTGGAATGAACGAGACAGGCATGAAGGTTCGAACCCGGTTCGCCCCTAGTCCGACCGGTTTTCAACATGTGGGCGGAATGCGCACCGCGATGTACGCATGGCTATTTGCACGCAAACACGGAGGGCAAGTTCTGTTGCGGGTGGAAGATACCGACCAGGAGCGCAAAGTCCCTGGAGCGCTTAGGTTTCTGATTGAAGAGTTAGCTTGGTTGGGTATTAAATTTGATGAAGGTCCGTCTGATGCGGAATTAAAGGAATTCGGCGAAGAAATTCCGGGTGGGGCCGGGATGAAAGGTGGTCATGGACCGTATATTCAAACCCAAAAGCTTCCGCGTTACCGAGAAGTCGCTGAGAAGCTGATTGCGTCCGGGCACGCTTACCGCTGCGATTGCACTCAGGAGATGCTTGAGAAGGAACGGCTTGAGCAGATGGCTCGCAAAGAGCCGCCTGGATACACCGGTTACTGTAGACACAGAAATGTTCCTGCAACTGCCAAGCATGTTGTGCGCGTAAAGATCCCTGAGCGGCAAAAAATAGTACTCAACGATCCGATTCACGGAACTGTAACTTGGGAAGACATATCGTTGCGCGATCCGGTGATAATGAAGAGCGATGGAATTTCGCTGTATCATCTTGCGGTCGTGGTCGATGATCACGATATGGAGATCTCGCACGTAATGCGCGGCATTGAGTGGATGGCGACAGCGCCTTTACATTTATATCTCTACGACTGTTTGGGTTGGAAAGCCCCGGTTTTTGCCCATTTGCCAGTAGTTCTCGGCCCCGATGGTAAAAAATTATCTAAACGTCACGGTGCCATGACGACGAAGGAGCTTCGCGAACAAGGATTTTTGCCCGAAGCGGTGCTCAATTACGTGACGCTTGTCGGATGGGCGCCAGGGCAGGGGAATAACCAAGAGATCTTTACCCGTGATGAATTGATCAAAGCGTTTTCGCTTGAAGGGATAAACTCTGCAAACGGTGTGTTCGACCCGAAGAAAATGGAATGGATGAACGGAATGTACATCCGTGCGTTGTCGAAGGAGGAGTTCGCAAAGCGCGGCCTTCCTTTCTTGGAGCGTGGCGGATTCCCGGTAGATCTTTCGCTGTGGGAGAAAATCGCTCCGCACGTTCAAGAGCGAGTGAAAAACTTAGCTGAGATTCCTGCGATGGTGGACTTCTTGTTTAAGTCTAAAATTGAAAGGGATTTGGAGGCGATGTACGGGAAGGGTGTCGATAAGCCGATGGCGCAAAGGATCCTTGAGCGTGCCGCAGTCATTATGTCGGAACTTCCAAGCTTCGATCACGCTACGCTTGAGGCGGCGTTTAAGGCGATGGCCGAGGAATTCGGGCTAAAAGCTGGCCCCGCCTACGGAGTGGTTCGCATAGCTGTAACAGGCAAGCGCGTAACCCCGCCGTTGTTCGAATCGATTTCCGTGATGGGAAAAGATGTGGCAGTTGCGCGAGTTAAAGAGACGATCGGATTGCTGGCTGCCTAGCACCCCCCTGGGACCGCGAAACGTTGCTTCGCAGTCTTTTGAAGACTGTGCCGAGGTCTCCTCAACCCAGGATGGTATCGATCCGTGCTTTGGGGGCCGATCGTGGATAAATCCGTGGTTGCAAAGAGGCCGTGTAGACTGCGAGGCCGGCGCCTCGCGGTCCCAGGAACAAAATTTCGTTCGTTTGAAGACCGCGCCATCTCCCGACGACACGGACTCAAGTTATCCCCAATATTCGTTTAGCGCCTTCGAAATCTTTTTGACCTGCGCCGTGCCGCGCTCGAGTTGAATATGGCAAGTGTCTCGATTCGCACGCAATATGGACGCAGCTTCTGCGGCCGCTTCGCCCTCGAGGGTAGTGTGACTAGCACGAAAGTAGCTTTCGATT
>JBGSNS010000149.1:0-16817 GCA_041739515.1 Bdellovibrionota bacterium | reverse complement strand
CCCGCGACAACAGGAATGTCCGTCAGGAAATTCCGAGACAACACAGCGCTTATCGAGAATACAACTCCACCACCAACTGCTCCTTAATACCTTGCGGCATCTGTTCACGAGTCGGCATTGCGTTAATTGTCCCCTTCATGTTGTCCTTGTCCAACGCAAGCCAAGCCGGCATCGGTCGGGTCTGCGAAGCAGCAAGTGCGGCGAGAATCGCCGGACTCTTCTTGCTTCGGTCAAGAATCTCAACTGAATCGCCCATCTTAACGACGTAACTTGCAACACCTGTCTTACGACCGTTGACCGTAACGTGACCGTGCGAGACTAGCTGCCGTGCATGCGGACGGGACATACCGAATCCAAGTCGGTAAACAACGGAATCGAGTCGCATCTCTAAGTTCGAGAGCATGTTCGTACCGGTCACACCTTTAACGGCGTAAGCGCGCTTGAAGTTATTACGGAACCCCTGCTCAAGCATGAAATACATACGCTTAATCTTCTGCTTCTCTCGAAGCTGCACTTTATAGGTCGAGAAGGACTGCCTTCCCTTCCCATGCTGCCCAGGAACTCCTTCGCGACGCTCGATCGCACACTTGTCAGTGTAACAACGCTCGCCCTTTAAAAAGAGCTTCTCCCCTTCACGCCGACACAACCGGCATACCGCTCCGCAATATCTTGCCATGACTCAACTCTCCAATAACGAAATCAAAAATTTGTTAAAAATAATTATACTCTTCGGCTCTTTCTCGCTCGACACCCGTTGTGTGGAACCGGAGTGCAATCTCGAATCTGAGTAACTTGTAAACCAGCGATTCCAAGTGCACGAAGTGCAGACTCTCGGCCCGATCCCGGACCACGAACGATCACCGACACGGTTCTAACGCCGGACTCACGCGCCTTTCGTGCCGCATCCTCACCCGCCATTTGCGCAGCAAACGGGGTCGACTTGCGCGAACCTTTAAATCCGTTACACCCAGCGCTCGACCACGCCACAACCCCACCAGTTGGATCTGTGATTGTTACGATCGTGTTATTAAACGTCGCGTGAATGTAAGCGATCCCGACCGGAACGTTGCGCTTCGTTTTCTTACGCTTTACCGCTCCAGCCGCTGCTGTAGTTCCCGCTGCTCCTTGATTCTCTGCCATAGTAATTTACCTAAAATTATCTGAGTTTTGTTTAGCTATCTTTTTGAACTATTTTTTCGTCGGTGCTTTCTTACCAACGACCGGCTGCTTACGCGGGCCCTTACGAGTTCTTGCATTTGTTTTCGTACGTTGACCACGAGCAGGAAGCCCCTTTCGGTGACGAAGGCCACGATAGCAGCCCAAGTCCATCAATCGCTTGATATTCATCTGAGTTTGGCGACGAAGATCACCTTCCACTTGTTCACGCCCTTCGATAATCGCGCGAATTCGTGCAAGCTCGTCCTCGGTCAAATTATCGGTACGGGTATTAAAATCTACTTTCGCTTCAGTCAGAATCGCTTTCGATTTCGTGACTCCGATTCCATAAACGTAAGTTAAACCGCGAATCATTCTTTTGTTACGCGGTAAATCAACTCCAGCTATACGTGCCATGCTCGCTTATCCTTCTAGTTAATAATCTAAATATCTAGGCTGTGAATCTTCGTCAGAAAGAATTCAAACAACCCGCATTTTCTCGTCAAAAAAATACGAAAAACTCAGCCCTGCCGCTGCTTATGCTTCGGAGTTCTCTTACAGACTACGTACACAACTCCTTGGCGTTTAATCACCTTGCAGTATGCGCAAATCGGTTTAACTGATGCTCTAACTTTCACAAATATTCCTAATCAAAAAAATTTTGATACCGACAAACGCAACGACTAATTTAGATTCAAACTCAGCGTTCTCGCTAAATTCATCATCACCAAACCATCAATCGCATTTGTTTGAAATTCGCTTAAAATCGATCAACCGAGATCGCTGGAATCGCTAAGAATCCCTAACCAAGAAAAACAAAAAACAGACTAAAAAATCGATGCTTAGATACCCGCACCAAATCTATCTGCCTCCTCTTTACCGAAAGTTGCCGCGACCGATAAAGAGGCGGAAAGTATACATTCTCCCTACGGAGATTCAAGCGGTTACGGGTCTCGAATGAAAATAAATCCGTGTTTTTTCAAGATTTCTGGGTGGGCCATGGACTAGAGACCATGGACCAGAGACCAGAGACCATGGGACCGCTGGTCCGCTTGATCGTAGAGCTGGATTCCGTCGTGCGGACCAGCGGTCCGCGGTCCATCCGGTCCATCTCGATTTAAAGTAACCAGGACCCTGATTAATGCAGCGCTTTAACGACCCGGGCTTGAACCTCGTCAACTGACCCGACGCCGTCAACCTCGCTCACGATCTTACGAGTGCGAAAGAGATCTATCAACGGCGCTGTTTGAGCTTCATAGACATCGAGTCGTTTCAGGGCGACGCTCTCTTGGTCATCCGCCCGCACAGCCCCTCCGCCTGTGTTTTTGGCCGCTCCAGCGCGATTCTTTACCCGTTCTACGAGCACAGAGCGGGGCACTTTAAACTCGATTACGCGATCTAATGTTACGTGCAGCGAATTCAGAATATCGTCGAAGTGAGCCACCTGACCAACGGTGCGTGGATAACCATCCAAAAGAAACCCCGGCCTACAGTCGGCAGCCACTAAACGTGCTGCGACAAGCTCTTTCATAAGCTCGTCAGAGACTAGGTCTCCCCTATCATTAACGGCCTTTACCCGTGCACCCAAATCAGAACCGGATGCAATTTCAGCTCGAATCATCTCCCCTGTGGAGATGTGTGGAATACTAAGGCGCTTAGCCAACAGAGCTGCCTGCGTTCCTTTGCCTGCCCCTGGGGGCCCAACCAAAACAATTCTCATGACCACCCCAGTTCTCATGACCATCCCAGCTCTCATGACCACTTCAGTCAAAGCTGATGGAATTCCATTACCTCTTAAGAGCCCGGGTTCGCATATACCCCATCGAACCGGCTCCTCCGCGAATCTTAGCTCCTTTTGCCATGAATGCTTCGTAATTTCTGGAAACTACGTAGGACTCAACCTGCGATGCTGTATCTAGCGTAACTCCAACTGCGATGAGCACAGCGGTGCCGCCGAAAATCGCGGCGAAAGAAATCGCGCCAAGCCCTGCATACACGTAATGCGGAACGATACAGACCAACGAGATATAAATCGCGCCCCATAGCGTTAATCGGTTGAGGATCGCATAAAGGAAATCTGATGTTTCCTTGCCTGGTCTCACCGTCGGAATAAATCCACCGTTCTTCTTTAGATTCTCAGCCATCTCGACCGGATTAAAGATCACAGCGGTAAAAAAGAAGCTGAACGATACAATCAATCCAATAAACACTATGTCATGGGTCCAAGTCCCAGGACTCAACGATGAGACTATCTCTTGTAACCAGGGAATTCCGGAGAACGAAGCGATCGTAGCTGGGACGACCAAAATAGCGGATGCAAAAATTGGGGGATAAACACCTGCCATATTTAGCTTAAGCGGCATGTACTGCGTCTGCGCCTGAGTCATGTTGTTCTTGCCAACAACTCTTCGCGGATATTGAATAGGGACCTTTCTAAAAGATCGCTCAACGAAAACAATCGCCGCAATCGTCGTTACACAAAACAATAGAAGGAAAATAATCGATATCGGAGAAATTTCCCCTGTTCGAGCTAGCGCCACCGTTTCACCCAGTACCGATGGCATTTGAGCCACGATACCCGCGAAGATAATAATGCTAATCCCGTTGCCGAGGCCGCGCTCAGTAACCTGCTCTCCAAGCCACATAATAAAGGCGGTTCCAGCCGTCAGCGTAGCCATCGTGGAAATTCGAAACAGTAAGCCAGGATCTGTAACGTACCCGCTGGTCTCAAGGCCTACCGAGATAAAATACCCCTGTACCAACGCCAAACCAATCGTAAAATAACGGGTGTAACGCGTGATAATTCGCTGACCGGCTTCGCCCTCTTTTTTTAATCGTTCCAATGCTGGCACAGTCGGCGTGAGCATTTGCATGATAATTGAAACGCTGATGTATGGCGCTATTCCAAGAGAGAAGATCGAGAAGTTCTCAAGCGCACCACCTGAGAACATATTCATCAAGCCGAACAAGCTGCCAGCGTGGGTCTCAAAGGCGTTTCTGATCGCAGCAACGTTAACTCCAGGCACCGAGACGAAAACACCGAGGCGATAAACTGCTAACATTCCAAGTGTAAAAAGAATTCGCTTCTTCAGCTCTGGAATTCGCGCTATACTCGTCAGTCCGCCTAACATCAGTTACTCCACAAAAAAACTTCGCCGACCATTTAGTTAATAATTAGATAATAACCATCGATTATTGAATCCAAATACGACGACGCACCGTAGTTGAACACGGCTCAAGAATATTTAATAGAGTTGTTATCGAGCCGTCAAAAAAGACCCAAATCATTTTATCACAGAGCTTACTTTGCCACAGAGCTTACTTTGTCGCAGAGCTTACTTTGTCGCAGCAGTTTCAGTATCGCCCTTAGCGGCATCACTGGGCGCACCAGTTAATGTAATCGTTCCGCCTGCTTTTTCGATCTTAAGTTTAGCGTCTGCGCTACAAGCAGAAACGACAACCTTAAGCGCTTTTGAAAGTTCTCCCCGACCAAGCAACTTAAACCCACCTCGTGTGCGGGCAGTGCGACCGAAACCAAGCTCTAACAATTTCGCCTCAGTCACTTCAGAACCGGACTCGAAATGCTTCTGTAGGGTATCGAGGTTAATCGGATTGAATCGATTTATACCCAACACCTTCGATTGAGACCTAAATCCGTATTTCGACACGCGACGATAGAGCGGCATCTGTCCGCCCTCGAATCCCGGGCGAATAGTTCCGCCGGATCTAGCTGTTTGTCCCTTGCCGCCCTTTCCGGAAGTTTTTCCACTGCCAGATCCTTCACCACGACCAACGCGGATCGCTTTCTTATGTGAGCCCGGACGTGGCTTCAAATTCTGCAACGTCATGATCTTTGCTTCAGGAGCATCCGCCTTAGCGGCCGCAGCGGCACGCAGCGCAGCAGAACGGGCCTTTCCTCGTTTTACATTTTGTTCAATCGACATATCTAACTCCAGCAGCTCAAGAATCTTGAGTAAAAATTTTAATCCCGGGCTTACTCGCCCAATGAGACAGTGACGACCGCCTTAATACGATCGATCATTCCAACTGTGCTCGGCGACGCAGTAACGGTCACAGTTCGTCCGATGCGTCCCAAACCAAGTGCTCGCAAAGTCGAACGTACACGCTCGTCACGCCCGATCATGCTGCGCGTCTGTCGCACAAGCAACTTCTTTCCGGTCAAATCGGAATTCTGAGAAACTTTTCCAGCCATAACACTTCCTTAAATCCCAACTAAAAACGACGAACCAAGCAACTTAGTACGGCGAATATCCCATCTCCTTCGATTCCAATCCTCGTGCACGAGCAACCATTTCAGGATCTTGAAGACTCATCAATCCTTCCATCGTGGCGTGCAAAAGATTAAACGGATTCGTTCGTCCAAGACACTTCGTCACAACATCCTGAATTCCCACCGCTTCAACGACTGCGCGAACAGCAGAGCCAGCGATCAATCCGGTTCCAGGCTTAGCAGGTCTCATCATAACTCGTGCTGAACCAAACTTGTGCTCGATCCCGTGCGGAATCGTGCCTCCCTTAAGTGGGATTTTGTAAAGATTCTTACGTGCCTGCTCAGCTGCCTTGCGAACGGCATCAGGAACTTCAGCAGCCTTGCCGAGCCCAACACCAACGATGCCGCGACCGTCACCGGTCACGACCAGAGCGCTAAAGCTAAATCGCTTTCCACCCTTAACAACTTTAGCGACACGGTTAACGAAAACAGTCTTGTCCGTTAACTCACCAGCCTGCTCAAGAGCGACTCGCTTTCCAACAATTTTACTCGCCATATTTACTCTCAGTACCGCTCTGTATCGAATTCAAAAAACGATTTCGAAAAACAGACTTATGCAAAAACAAAAAATACCAATTTTCCCAAACTCTTAAAACTGCAAACCACCAAGACGCGCACCTTCAGCTAATGCCTTGATTCGGCCGTGATATAAAAATCCGTTGCGATCGAAAACCACCGTGGATTGTTTCAACGCCTTCAGACGCTCAGCAATGACGAATCCAACCGCGAAAGCTGCCCGCATTCCCTTTGGACTTGCGGAATCATTTGCAAACTTCAGCGTTTCAGAGTTGGTCGAAGCCTCAGCTCCTTTATCCAACTCAGCACAGATCGTTGAAATCCGACCAATCACAGCCTTATCCAGCGTCGAAGCACTAGCGATCGTCTTTCCAGATAGATCTTCAATCGCCTGACAATGAATATGCTGTCCGCTTCGATAGACCGTTAATCTCGCGCGCGTCGCGGTACCAATGATACTCTTGCGAATTCTATACTTTGTGCGTTGTCGAGTGTTAACTCGTACTTTCTTTGATTTAATTGCCATAATTCTAATCTCTACAGGGTGTTATATTCACCACCTATTACTTCTTAGCAGTCTTACCAGCTTTTCTACGAATCGTCTCTTCCACGTACTTAATACCCTTTCCAAGATACGGTTCAGGTGGGCGAGTTTTTCTAATCCGAGATGCAAACAATCCGACCAGAGCCTTATCGCACGAATCGAGTTCGATTTGGTTCTTGTTAACAACGCACTTGACGCTCGGTGGAATATCCAACTTTACGTCGTGCGAGTATCCGACCGTTAACACCAAAACAGTTCCTTGTACCTTCGCCGTGTATCCAACTCCGTTAAGTTCAAGCGCTCGCTTAAACCCCGTGCTCACGCCTAAAACCATATTGTTAATAATGGCTCGGCATGAACCGAAATTGGCGGTCGCCTGCGTATCCTTATCATTTAGCGCCACGAGTATCTGTCCACCTTCAGACTTTACCGATACTCCTCGACCTGGAGTAAACTCAAGTTTTCCCTTCGGTCCTGATATTGACACCACACCGTTCGCGATCGCCGCTGTAACTCCCTGCGGCACCGTAACTGGTTGTTTTCCGACTCTCGACATATCTGCTCCGTACCAAAATCACCTGTACCCAAATCACTTAGCTAGCACTTCACAGCAACTAGCTCTAAAGATCCCTTGCTCTAACCAATCGACGCCAACACTTCTCCACCGATCTTCAATCTCCGCGCCTCTCGATCCGACATTACCCCCTGAGATGTCGAAATAATAAGAATCCCCAAACCACGATTAACCTTCTGCAAGGAATCGGAGCCTGAATAAGTACGTCGACCAGGAGCGCTGATTCGCTTCGATGATGCGATCATTGGACGACCATCTGGATAATACTTCAGCGAGACGTCAACTGTCGGCTTTCCAGGTGCAGTCTCAGATTTAGCAAAACTTTCGATGAACCCTTCGCTCTTCAAGACCTGAGCAAGATGCTCGATCATCTTCGAAGCACGAAGCGCTACCGTAGAGTGGCCAGCGGCCTGCGCATTACGAATTCTCGTAAGAGCATCGCCAATCGGATCAGTAATCATTCCCATACATACCTACTTAAAATCATTTCACCTTGCCGGTTCTTATATTACTCACCGGACTACATTTACACCAAGATTAAGCTGCCTTCGCCAACTCAGCCTTCCTAAACGGAAGTCCCAATTGAGCAAGGAGTGCCTTCCCCTCTTCATCCGTCTTAGCGGTCGTTACGAATGTGACGTCCATCCCGCGGACCTTGTCGAGTTTCTCCATTACAACTTCCGGAAAAGCTATCTGCTCATGCACTCCCATGGTGTAGTTCCCACGGCCGTCGAATCCTCGAGTAGGAACTCCTCTGAAGTCTCTAACTCGCGGCAACGCTACGGTAATGAGCCGTTCAAGGAAATGCCACATTCTGTCCTGACGCATCGTAACTGAAACACCGATTGGAAGATTCTCTCGAAGTTTGAACACCGCGATCGCCTTCTTAGAGCGGTTAACCACCGGCTTCTGTCCTGAGATCTGAGTCAATCCGTACACAGCGTAGTCTATCGTCTTAACGTTACCAGTTGCCTCGCCGACACCACAGTTAAGAACGATCTTTAGTAGCCGTGGCACTTGCATCGGAGATGAATATTTAAATTCAGCCATCAATGCTGGAATAACTTCCTTTTTGTATTTAGCAGCGAGGGCGCTTGGCACTTTAGCGATTTCAGCTGGACCCTGTGGCGCTGAAGCACCGGAATCCTTCGATTTCTTAACTTTGGCTACTTTCTTATTTTCGTTTTTCTCGTCGCTCATATTCTTACCCGTACCTCCGAGCACCTATCTCACAATTGGACAGATGACCTCTTCACTTACGCTTAAATCTTATCCTCGGTTCCTCAAAACTTAGCTCTTAACTACAGCAGGAATTTCCTCAAACGCCTTCGACTCAGGATTCAAATAACCCCGAACCTTCTTGCCATCCGCCAAAATCTTAGACTTCAAACGAACCGGGCGTTTTAATTTCTCCACGTAAAACATCACGTTAGATACATGCAAAGACGCTTCGCGCTGAATCTTCCCAGCTGGCTTATCCGGTCCTTGCGCGCGTTGATGCTTAGTCATCATGTTTAAGCCTTCAACGATCACTCGATTGGCGCCCATGAACTTAAGGACCTTTCCGGTCTTGCCCTTATTAGCTCTGGTCGTGCCGTTGCCTCCGGCGATTACCATAACGGTGTCGCCCTTCTTGATTAGCGAGGTACGCTTATCGAGCTTAGTCGAGCCCTTTGATTTTTTACTAGCCATATCCGTTCTTCCCAAAAAACTATTAATCTTCTTAGAGCACCTCTGGTGCCAACGAGAGGATCTTCATGAATTTCTTTGATCGCAGCTCTCTCGCAACTGGTCCGAAAATTCTGGTTCCCACAGGCTCTTGCTGTGCGTTCAAAAGCACCGCGCTGTTGTCATCAAAGCGAATCACCGAGCCATCATCTCGCTTAACGTGGCGTGATGTACGAACAATAACTGCCTTATGCACGGTACCCTTGGCGATCTTGCTGTTAGGTATCGCCTCCCGAATCGCCACAACGATAATATCACCCAATGATGCGTAACGACGGCGAGAACCCCCAAGCACCTTGATACACACCGCACGCTTAGCTCCGGAGTTATCCGCAACGTTTAAAACTGACTTCATCTGGATCATAAACTGGCCTCAATAACTTGTTTCCCGGTAACACCCTGCTCATCAAATCCAATCATAGGGCTAAGCGGATCAAATCAAACCTCTAAAAACTAACCGTTCGCTGCTGAGGTATCTTCCACTTTCGCCAACGTCGGATCCGACTTACGCACGATCGACGAAAGCTTCCAACGCTTCAACTTACTCAACGGCTTGGTCTCTACTATCTCGACCAAATCGCCGCTATCAGCAGCTTCTAATTCGTCGTGCACGTAGTAACGCTTAGTCTTATGAATAAACTTCTTGTACACAGGGTGCTGCTCAAGGCGAGTAACTTGCACCACAATCGTCTTTGACATCTTGTCGCTTACCACGATCCCTTCACGGACTTTGCCGCGACCCCGCTCACCTGTAACGCTTGAAGCTGATTTACCTTTCGTTTCCATGATTCCTCTTTCTACCGATATCTTTATCAATAACTCTCCGCGGCACCCACTTTTGGTAGATTGCCGTCTACATTAACTCTTCTTAGGCTCATTCTTTATCGTCAACACTCTCGCAAGATCCTTACGAGCACGGCGAAGATGGTGAGTCTGGCTCAACTGACCTGATTTCTTTCTAAAACGGAGCTTCATCAACTCCTCAGCCACTTCGTCAGCCTTTGTGGTCAACTTTTCAGGATTCAGAGCACGCAGCTCATTTATCATATCTTTGCTATTCATTGCTAATTCCTCCGGCTTTCCCCTTTTTTAGCGGGATTTACGCCGATAAATAAACTGTACCCTAATAACTACGTAATTCGATGAACCTATAATCAGTCCAGCAGGTTACCCTGCCTCGCAATAAACTTCGTCTTGACCGGTAGCTTCGCCGCAGCAAGCGCCAAGGCTGAGAGAGCAACATCTCTAGTTACGCCGGTCATTTCATAAATGATCTTCCCTGCTCGAACTTCAGCAACCCAAAGCTCTGGAGAACCTTTTCCGGATCCCATTCGCGTTTCAGCTGGCTTCTTGGTAATCGGCTTATCAGGGTAAACTCGAATCCAAAGCTTTCCGCCACGTTTTACAGATCGCGATACAGCTACACGGCCAGCTTCAAGCTGACGAGCTGTAACCCAACCAGACTCCATAACGCGAAGTCCGAATTCTCCCATCTCAAGAGCGGTACCACGTGTTTCGACGCCTCGAAGATGGCGCGCCATCTTCTGTTGTTTGCGATGTTTTGATCTCTTTGGCTGCAACATAACTCGACCGTAATTCTAGACAATTCTAGACCGTAAATCCTCTTCCTCTACCGCTCACTTAAAGCTGAATCATCTCCGCCGGCATCTCTTCGCCCGGAGCGAAACGTTCACCCTTAAATACCCACACCTTAATTCCGATGATTCCATACGTGGTCTTTGCTTCAGCCTGACCGTAGTCGATTTCTGCGCGCAATGTATGCAGCGGAACTCGACCCTCACGATATTGCTCAGTACGTGCGATTTCAGAGTTGTTTAGACGTCCACCGACTCTAACCTTGATCCCCTCAGCTCCAACACGTAGCGCTCTAGTTACCGCTTCCTTCATCGCTCGTCTGAAGCTCACACGACGCTCGATCTGAAACGCAATGTTCTCTGCAACCAGCTGGCTATCCATGTCGGCTTTGCGCACTTCGATAATATTCAAGCTAACTTCGCGCTTTACTAGCGACTTTAAGTCTCGACGTAGATCCTCGATGTCCTTTCCTTTCTTTCCGATTACGAGACCGGGCTTAGCGGAGTAGATATTGACCTTTACACGAGTAGCAGCACGCTCGATCTCGATCTTCGAGATACCGGCGCCAGTTAGCTTCTCTTTCACAAACACCCGAATCCGAGCGTCTTCGCCAACCAATCTGGCGAAATCTTTCTTGCCTGCAAACCATCGGCTTCTCCAGGTTTCGTATGACCCGAGACGCATTCCGAAAGGATGAATTTTCTGACCCATGAATCGTACCTGCTCTTAAATAAACTCTTTTATCGCCCTTTATTATTTCCCGCGCTCACCAACTACTACTGTAATATGGCTAGAACGCTTCTTGATCTCATCAGCACTACCACGGCTACGCGGCATGTAACGCTTCATCGTTCGGCCCTCGTTTGCCCATGCTCCAGTTACCCAGAGACGATCGATATCAGCACCCTCATGCTCACGTGCATTCGCAACCGCTGAATTCAATAGCTTCTCGATTAAACGAGCACCCTTCTTCGGGCTGTACTGAAGAACTCGAAGAGCAGGCTCAACTTGCTTATTGCGAATTAAACCTAGAACTAATCGCGCCTTTTGGGCCGACATTCTGGCGTGATTCAAAGTTGCGATCGCGTTATTACGCCCGAACTCTTGCAATTCGTTTCCCTTCTTCTTCTTTTTGGAGGTTTCGGTCTTGCTTGCGCTAACCGTCTCTTTCTTCGCCATAATCACCACTCACTTTTCCGACCTATCTCTCGGTCGTATTACTAACAAGTTACTACGCCGTTATGCCTTACCCGTCGGCGATGCCATCGCCTTCGTCTTAAATGTATGCCCACCGAAATGTCGGGTCGGAGAGAACTCTCCAAGCTTATGTCCAACCATGTTCTCAGTAACGAACACAGGATTGAATTTCTTTCCGTTATGCACAGCGAACGTAAGTCCGACCATGTCAGGCAAAATCGTCGAGCGTCGTGACCAGGTCTTGATCACTCCCTTGTATGCCCCAGATCGAGCACGGGCCACCCACTTAATAACACTTGGATCCACATAAGGACCTTTAATAATCGAACGAGCCATACCTTTCCTCTCTCATCTAGACCTACTCAGTGAGGTCTAATTTACATAATCCTTAACCAGCTCGAGACTTAGAGCCTCGACGACTGACGATAAATTTATCCGTTCTCTTGTTGTTACGAGTCTTAAGCCCCTTGGCCTTAAGTCCGTTACGGTTACATGGGTGACGGCCTCCTGCAGTCTTTCCCTGTCCTCCACCCATCGGATGATCGACTGGATTCTTCGTTACACCACGGTTGTGTGGACGAATACCTAACCAACGACTTCTACCGGCCTTGCCGACTACCACGTTCTGGTGCTCAGCGTTACCAAGCTCCCCAATGGTAGCGAAACATTCAGCGTGCACACGACGAGTTTCCCCGGAAGGAAGCCGTACAAGGGCGTATCCGTCCTCCTTTGCTAACAGCTGAGCTGAACACCCAGCAGATCTGACCAACTGTCCACCGGCACCTTTCTCGATCTCGATGTTATGAACAGGCAGTCCCACCGGAATGCTCTTTAACGGCAACGCGTTACCTGGACGAATTTCAACTTGAACGCCGCTTATTAAAGTATCCCCCACAGCAACGCCGCGCGGTGCTATGATGTAACGCTTCTCTCCGTCGCGATAATTCAGCAGAGCGATTCGGCACGTTCTGTTAGGATCGTATTCAAGCGCTGCAACGGTTGCAGGAATATCGAGTTTGTTCCGCAAGAAATCGATAATTCGATAACGTTGCTTATGCCCACCGCTGATATTGCAGTTCGTCGCATGCCCGAAGTGATCTCTTCCACCTGAACGAGATCGCTTTGCGATCAACGCCTTCTCAGGACGCTTCTTACTGAGCTCAGAGAAATCCGATACCGTCATAAAACGGCGGGATGGTGTAATTGGCTTAAATGCCTTCATAAACTCTCTCTATTCTAACAAACCCAAATTTACCCTAATCCTGACCCGAGCTCTCCACGGAGCTTTGCCCAGATTTATACTCCCTCAACCACTGAAATCGTTTGACCCTTCTGCAAGGTGACGTACGCTTTCTTCACGTTCTGGCGATGAACGACTCTACGCAGACCACGCTTAGGCTTACCAAACACGTTTACTGTGTTCACAGCGGCGACCTTCACGGAGTAAATGGCCTCCACAGCCTCCCGAATTTCAAGCTTCGAGGCCTTTTTGCTAACCTCAAATACCACACACTCGCCGCCCTGACCAACGAGAGCGGTTTTCTCAGTCACAACGGGAACGAGAATCATCGAAAAGTGCTTCTTCGACTTTGTAATCGCCGGTGAAGTGGCTTTAGAGGTGCCCTTAGATTTTGTCTGTTTAATTGCCATAAATCTCTCTCAACAAATCTATTAATCCAACTTCCCAAATGTTTGCAGCGTATTCTTGCTGCAAACTAGAACGTCGTGAGCCAACATGTCGTACACGTTCAACCCTGCCACTGCTAGAATTGAAACATCTTTGATGTTTCGTGCAGCTCTGGCAAAAGTGGCTTCCGACTCTTGGCAGACCAACAATACTTTCTTTCCGATCAAGCCCAGACTCTTGAATGACGAAGCGACAGCACTGGTCTTCAACGCAGCACTTCCATCCAACGTGTCCAAAACGATTATCTGATTATTGTTCAAACGCTCGGTCAACACCGATGCCAACGCTTGCTTACGGGTTCTCTTCGGCAAACGAGTTTCGTACGAACGTGGAAGCGGTCCGTGAATACTCGCACCACCAACCCAGAGAGGCGAAACGCTCGAACCAGCACGGGCACGACCGGTATGCTTCTGTTTAAATGGTTTCTTCTTTCCACCCTCTTTTAGGGTTCGCGTTAGTGCTTGGTGCGTACCAGCGCGAGCTTTGGAAAGTTGCCAAACTACCGTTGCGTGAACTAAGTGAGGCAAAATCTCCGCAGAGAACAACTCACCGCTGCAATCGACTTGACCTGCCGCAGAACCAGTCATCGACTTTACCGGAATCTTCACGGACGACGAAGCAGCTTTAGCGCCAGCCTGCGTCGAGACGCGCTTGCTCGGGCTCGAAGCGCTCTTAGATGCACTTGTAGACTTCTTTGTGGAAGTCTTTTCTGAAATCGTTTTAGCCATACTCTACCTCAAACTTTTCAATTCGTTCCAATCAACAGCAATTTATGCTGCCTCGACGAAATCCTTTACCGCCTTACGCACGACGACCATCGCCCCCTTAGGACCAGGAATTCCGCCACGTACGAGTAGCAAATTCTCTTCTCCCTTGACTGCAACTACCTTTAGATTCTGAACCGTCACCTGCTCGTCACCAAAGTGCCCAGGCATGTGCTTGTTCTTGAAAACATGGTGGGGGAACTTACGACAACCGATCGCACCGATGTGACGACGGTATTCGTGCGTTCCGCGTGTGGCAGGAAATCCGCCAGCGTTCCATTTTTTAACAACGCCGCTAAATCCGCGCCCTTTTGAAACTCCGGTCACATCGACAAATTGCCCGGAAGCGAACACATCACCAACCGTCAACTGTTTGCCCTGAACATTCCACTGAAGCTTCTCTGCATCACATCGAATCTCCTTGATGTGATAGAAACCGCCTTGGCCAGCCTTGGCGACGTGCCCCTTAAGTCCCTTCGAAACTCTTTGCATCTTCTTCGGTCCGAAGCCGAGCTGCACGCTAGAATAACCATGCTTTTCAGAGCTCTTTACTTCGAGCACCGTGCACGGCCCAGCCTCGATCACCGTTACCGGGACCATACTGCCGTCCTCAAGAAAGACCTGAGTCATTCCAACTTTTCGTCCGAGTAAACCCTCGGGAAACACCTTCTTGCTACCCATGCGATCCTCTTTAAATCCCGCGTTCCAAGCCCGACTTCATTCTCTCTACCCGCCTAAACGAGTCTTTGAGACAAATCCTATCAGCCTAAAACCCCTCACTACCGTAAAAACTTACAACAATAACAAAATCTGATTTAGTTCAGCTTCAACTCAACATCGATTCCGGAAGAAAGCTCAAGCTTTCCAAGCTCATCGATCGTCTGCTGTGTCGGCTCAAGAATATCGAGCAGTCGCTTGTGCGTTCTCATCTCGAATTGTTCACGCGACTTCTTGTCGATAAACGGCGACCGGTTAACGGTAAACCGCTCAATCTTGGTGGGAAGTGGGATCGGCCCAGCAACACGGCCACCGGTGCGACGGACGGTTTGCACGATCTCTGTCACAGCGACGTCGAGCAACTTATGATCGTAACCCTTAAGTCTAATACGAATTAACTGACCGCGTAACATACGTTATCTTCCAACAAACTTACCAACTGAGTTTCTAGTAACTCGGAGAGAGAGCTTTATGCTCTGAAGAAAAACTGCTTCCGAACACAAGCAGCTCTCTCTCCGATTTGAGGGGAACGACTCCACGCCCCTCTATGATTTGCCCAGATTGTTCTGTGCAAACCACCTTTCAACGATCTCTTACTCAATAATCTCAGTAACAACGCCTGAACCAACCGTCTTTCCACCTTCGCGGATTGCAAATCGGCTCTGCTTCTCAATAGCTACTGGGCTCACCAATTCGACATCGATATTGATATCATCGCCTGGCATCGACATCTCGACTCCTTGTGGGAGCGCGATGTTACCAGTTACGTCCGTCGTACGGAAATAGAACTGTGGACGGTAGCCGGAGAAGAAAGGCTTATGCCGACCGCCTTCCTCTTTCTTGAGGATATAGGTCTGCGCCTTAAACTTCTTGTGGCCCTTCATGGAACCCGGAACAGCTAACACCTGACCACGCTCCACGTCCTCACGCTTCAAACCACGAAGAAGGCAACCAACGTTGTCTCCAGCTTGGCCTTCATCCATGCTCTTTTGAAACATTTCAACGCCAGTTACTACAGTCTTCTGGGTGTCACGAAGTCCAACAACTTCAACTTCCTGTCCAACCTTGATCATTCCGCGCTCGATACGGCCAGTTGCAACGGTACCTCGACCTTCAATCGAGAATACGTCTTCAACGGACATCAAGAACGGCTTATCAACTTCACGCTGAGGAACTGGGATGTAAGAATCCACGGTGTCCAACAACTTCTGAAGCGCTTGATTTCCAAGCGGCGAATCCTCGTTGTTTAGCGCCTTTAGAGCTGAACCACGAACGACCGGAGTCTCCTTTCCAGGGAAGCCGTACAACGTTAGAAGGTCGCGAACTTCCTCTTCAACGAGCATCAAAAGATCCTCGTCATCGACTGTGTCGCACTTGTTTAAAAACACTACGATCTTCGGCACGCCTACCTGACGAGCAAGCAGAATGTGCTCACGTGTCTGCGGCATAGGACCGTCTGACGCGCTAACTACAAGAATAGCTCCGTCCATTTGCGCGGCGCCTGTGATCATATTCTTCACGTAATCAGCGTGACCCGGGCAATCAACGTGAGCGTAGTGACGAGTGTCGGTTTCATACTCTACGTGCGCGCTGGCGATCGTTACGGTCTTCGTCTCGTCGCGAACTGTACCGCCCTTTGCGATCTCAGCGTACGACTTGGCAACACCGCCTGTCTTGCGCGCTGATTGACCAACCAATGCTGCAGTTAGCGTTGTCTTACCGTGGTCAACGTGACCGATGGTACCTACGTTTACGTGTGGCTTTGTGCGTGCGAATTTTCCCTTTGACATACTCTTAATCCTTACCGAATTACCCTAAAATTCTTGCTCTTTTAGCTCTTCTCTATTCTTAAAAAACCAATTAACCACTAAACCTTCAAACCTTGCAGTTCTGATTTCTCAGATCCTATCGAACTTCACGTTCATTTCTTTAACGTTTCCGCTACATGATTTGGAACCGCTGAGTAGTGCTTATACTCCATGGTGAAGTTGCCACGACCCTGCGTACCTGAACGAAGGTCAGTCGAGTAACCGAACATCTCCATAGAT